>NZ_JACOOO010000052.1:0-97835 GCF_014287825.1 Clostridium hominis | reverse complement strand
CATAATATTACCAATTATATCGCTAGTTTATATATTTATATTAGTTTATAATCCTTTACCTAATATAAAGTATTATAAAGAAGGAGCTTTATTAGTTAGCTTTAGAGGGGAAAATGTTTTAATACAGACTAAAACATTAGTCGATAAAGCTAAACTAAAAAAAATAACCATGTCAGATAAGATTTACAAAGAGTTTAACGAGATAAAAATAAAAGATAAGATAACAATAAAAAAAGAAGGGAAACATTATAAATTAGAGACTGTTAAAAAAGAATATATGTTAGTAGTTAATAAAGGGAAATTAGATAATGAATATGATATAATAGATTTCAGCACAGGTGAATTACAGGAAGTAATTATATTTGATGATAAAGTAATTTCTAGGTAATAAGGAGAGAAAGATAATCTTGATAAATTTAGAACAGTTTGAAGATGAAATTAAAAAAAATAAGATAGCGAATTCATATGTATTTTGTGGATTAGATGAAGAATTAATTAAAGAAAGTATAAATTCTATCGTAAAGAGGACTATAAGTAAGGAGTCTATAGATCTAAATTTGATTAAGCTTGATGGTTTACAAACAACTTGTCAGGAGATAGAAAATGCTTGTGAGACTATGTCTTTCTTTCAAGATAAAAAGGTAGTTGTAGTTTATAGAGCAAATTTTTTAAGAGAAAAAACAGATAGAGAAGGTTCAAAGGTTTATACAGAGGTTTCAAATTATGTGAAAAATATGACTCCAGATACGATACTTATAATGTATTATTTATTTAATGATAAAAGGGAAACACCTAAAAAAAATAAAAAGTTATTAAATTTAGATAAGCATATGAAAGTGGTTCATTGTGATAAATTAAAAAAAGATAGATATTATAAGAAAATTGAAGACATGTTTAGGGATAAAGGAAGAGCTATTGGAAAAATCCAAGTTAAATACTTTGCAGATAAGGTACCTAATAACTTTGATATTATAAAAAGAGAAATAGAAAAACTAGATTCATATGCATGGGGAAGAGAAATAACTAAGGAAGATATCGATAAATTACTATATTCAAAAAGCGAAGATGATATCTTTGATTTAGTTGAATACATATCACAAAGAAAAGTTGAAAAGGCTCTAGATTTATTAGATGAATTATTATTTAAAGCAGACCAGCACATGCTTATAATTACATCTATACAGAATCATTTTAAGAGGCTATATGAATTTAAAGTATACTTATCTAAAGGTAAGAGAGTTGACTTCTTTATGAGTAAATATAGATTGCCCCAATTTGTATGTGAAAAAATAATAAACCAATGCCAAAAATTTAATTTAAAACAATTAAATGAACTTATAAAGGTATGTGTTGATGCAGAAAATAAATTAAAATCATCAGCATCAGATAAACAAACTGAAATGGAGCTTATGCTTTTTAAAACATTTATGGTAAAATAATAGCCGGTGATTTCTCACCGGCTTTTATTTATTACGCCATAGCGTTTAATTTTGCAGCTAATCTTGATTTCTTTCTAGCAGCCATGTTCTTGTGAACAGTACCTTTTTGAGCAGCCATGTCTAAAGACTTAGCAGCTTTAACGAATAAAGCTTTAGCTTCTTCAGCGTTGTTAGCAGCTACAGCAGCTTCAAACTTCTTTATAGCAGTTTTTAAAGCTGATTTAACCATTCTGTTTTCTAAAGTCTTCTTTTCAGTAACTTTAATTCTCTTTTTTGCTGATTTTATGTTTGCCATTCAATTCACCCCCTTAAAGTTTTATAGGGCCTCTGCAGTTTTTGGGGAATCTGCGTACGAGTTCATTTTTAACATCTGTTATTATAACACTGAAACTTTGTAAGTTCAAGTATGAAATTAAAACTTATTTGGGAAAATAACTATGATGGCTTAAGAAAACCTAGGAGGAAAGATATGATTAATATAAGAACAGACCTCGCAATCGAGGCTAAACAGGCATATACAGAAGAAAATAAGAGAGAATTAGATGGTGTAAAAGTTGATGAAGAAAAAGATGGGGAGGTTAAAATTACCACTGTTACTATAGAAAGTGATGAGGCTGGGCGTGAACTTGGAAAGCCAAAAGGTCACTATATTACTCTTGATATTCCGGATTTTGCATTATATGATGGTGAAAGTATGGATGAAGTGTCTAAAGTTTTTGGTAAAACATTGAAGAAGTTGGTAGATGTAGGTAGAGAAAAGTTAGTTTTAGTTGTAGGGTTAGGAAATTGGAATGTGACTCCCGATGCATTAGGGCCAAAGGTTGTCGAAAAAACTATGGTAACAAGACATATTAAAGAATTAATGCCGGATGCTATAGATGATTCTGTAAGACCGGTATGTGCGTTGGCTCCAGGTGTTTTAGGAATAACAGGAGTTGAAACAGGGGAGATAGTTAAATCTTTAGTAGATAGAATAAAGCCAAGTTTAGTTATTTGTGTAGATGCTCTAGGTGCTAGAAAGCTTGAAAGAGTTAATAGAACTATACAAATAGGAGATACAGGAATTTCACCAGGTGCTGGAGTTGGAAACCATAGAATGCAGATAAATGAAGAAAGTTTAGGCTGTAAAGTAATAGCAGTAGGAGTTCCAACAGTGGTTCATGCAGCGACTATTGTTAATGATGCAATGGATTTATTATTAGATGATCTTATAAGTAAGTCACAAACAGGAAAAGATTTTTATAATATGTTAAATTCAGTAGATCGTGCAGAGAAAAATGCTCTTATTAGAGAAGTATTAACTCCTTTTGTTGGAGAGCTTATGGTTACACCTAAAGATGTAGATTTAGTAGTAGAGAATTTAGCTAAAGTTGTAGCTAATGGAATAAATATAGCTATACAACCAGATATGGAATTAGAAGATATAAATAAATTTTTGAATTAGTCTATTGGTGAATGATTATGTTAATCCTCCCATATACATAAAGTGTAAGGGGGGATTTTACTTTGAGAAGATATGAAGTAAGAAATAATAGACCTGTGAATAGAAAGAAAATCAATATTGGATATATAGTATTGCTAATTATAGTAATATTTTTTTCTTATAGATTTTTTACGGTAATAAATAGGAGAAGTGAACGAGGTAGCTTACCTTATGTACAACTTTTAAATTTTTCAATGCCAGTAGTTGAAGTACAAGCTTATGATGAGGGAGTGTATATGGAGAATAAATTAGATTTAAAGGAAGTTGTGATAGAAACATTAGGTTTAAAAAATATAAATACCTATGGAATTATAAGTAATGAAGTAAAATTTTTTAAGAATATTAAAATAGACAGAGACTTTAGTATAGCTGAAAGTGTAAGCAAACCTATTTTGCCATTTTTTTCACCTTTTGAAGTAAGTGAAAATAGTGTTATAAGAGTTACAGATGAGGATTTAGCACAATTAGATCAAGTCAGCGAAGCATATGATCCCAATTTAAAATCTGTTTTAGAAGGTAAAAACTTAAAAGTATTAATATATAATACCCATAGCCAAGAAGGCTACTATGAATCAAAGACAGGACCAGATGATGATAGATTTAGAAGTGCAAATGAGGATATAAATGTTATGGGAGCGGCTTCGGTACTAACAAAGGAGCTAGAAGAAGGGTATGGCATAACAGTTATCCAGGATAAAACTATTCATGATAATAATTATAATCTTTGTTATGACTTATCAGGTGAAACATTACAACGATATTTAAATGAGTATGGGGATTTCGATCTTATAATAGATTTTCATAGAGATTCGGCAACAGATAGATCAACGGTAGTAGCAAATATGAATGGACAAAACTTAGCACGAATGATGTTTGTTACGGCTGAGAATAGTACTAATTTAGAAGCTAATACTAATCTTGCAAATGAGTTAGCAGATATATCAGATGGTTTATTTCCTGGACTTGTTAGAGATAAAAGAATTCTTCAATATTCCCCAGGAGGGATAAATGGATTTAATATGAGCTTTAGCGACAAAAGTGTAGTGTGGGAAGTTGGGACAACTATGAATACTTCTGTTGAAGCTAAGCTTACAGCTAAATATATAGCAAGAATTATAGCAGAGTATTTAAAAGATAAATAAGTAAAGTTAGAGTTAAAAATAAATATTTTTTTGTTTTGTATTAATAATTATGTAAAACCCTCATATACATATAGAGGTAGGGAGGGATATTTGCATGGAAAGATATTTTTCAAACAATTTTAATATTAATAGACGTGCTCCTATAAATAATTTTAGAGCAAGAGGAAAAACAAAATTTAATATTGGATATGTAGTTATGATTCTTATAGTTATATTTTTGGCGATTAGAGCTTTTAATGTTATAAATAGCTATAGTGAAAGAGGGGCTTTACCTTATGTTCAATTATTAAATTTTTCTATGCCGCTAGTTGAGACAACGGTATATGATGAGAGTGTTCATTATGAGAGTAAATTAACATTAAAGAAAGTTATAGGCGAAACGTTAGGTTTAACTAAAATTAGTACGTCTAGTATTATAGAAAATGAAATAAGCTTATTTAAAAATATAGGAAATCTAGAAGTGGCAAGTAAATCAAAAATACCATTTTTATCACGATATGAAGTAAGTGAAAATAGTATAGCGAAGGTTACTGAGGAGGAATTAGAGCAACTAAATGGAGTTAGTGAAGCTTTTGATCCAAATTTAAAGGCTATATTAGAACCGTTAAATCTTAAAGTTTTAATATATCATACGCACAGCCATGAAGGGTATTCAGAAATAGGCGCGGATGCTAGATGGAATACTGACAACGAAGATATTAATGTAATGGGTGTTGGAGATGTTTTAGCTAAAGAGTTAGAAGAAGGTTACGGAATAACTGTTGTTCATGATAAGACTATTCATGATAATAATTACACTGTATGTTATGATAGATCACAAGAAACTCTTCAGAGTTATTTAAATGAATATGGAGACTTTGATTTAATAATAGACTTGCACAGGGATTCTGTTGAGGATAAAAATCTTGTAACAGCTAATATTAATGGACAAGACCTGGCAAGAATAATGTTTGTAACAAGCGTGAATAGTAGTAGATTACAAGCTAATACAGATTTAGCAAATGGATTGGCTGGAATTACTAACAGTTTATTTCCAGGGCTTATGAGAAATAAAGATATATTCCATTATGATATTGGTGGAATAAATGGATTTAATATGAGCTTAAGTGATAATATTGTTGTTTGGGAAGTAGGAGCAAATGTAAATTCATCCATCGAGGCTAAACGTTCAGCGAAATATATGGCAAGAATAATAGCAGAATATTTTAAAGAATAAAAAGAACTGAATAAAATGATGAAAAAGTGAGCATCCTTATAGCTAGTAAGCTAGGGGGTGCTTTTTTATGAAAAAGTATTTAATTTTTTGCGTAATAGCTATATTTATTATAATAAGTGTAATAAAAATCAATATAATCAATACAGAAATATTATCTCCAGTAGGAAATTTTCAAGATAACTTTAATAAAATAAATGAAGAGTTTGGTGAAGACTTTTCAGAATTTATTATGGATAAATCTCCAGTAAAAATTTATTTAGGAGAAGAGGGAGATAGTTCTGCTACAGTGAAAATAAATAAAAAAGAAATTAGTTTAACGAAAAACAATCCGTTTTTGAAAATTTTTAATCCTGTAATAAATTTTTTTGAAAATAGCTATAAGAAAATAGAAGAAAAATTTATTAAAAAAACAGATAGTGATAAACCTGTTAATGAAGAGGAAAGCAATAGTGAATTGGAAAATGTAGTTGATGATTTTATTAATTCTTTAGAAAGTGAATAATATTTAAAACAATTACACAGTAATAAATTATAGTTATAACCCATTATTCTTGACACCTCCTCGGTGATGTATGTTATAATTTAGCTTGATTTAAATAAATGGGGGTGAAAAAGCTGCTTTATTGTTTAAAGTAGTTAAGATATATGCAAAGTAATAGACAATCAAAGATAAGAAACTTCTCAATAGTAGCACATATAGACCATGGTAAATCGACATTAGCAGATAGACTATTAGAGATTACTGGAACCCTTACTCAAAGAGAAATGGAAGAACAAGTTCTTGATAATATGGAGATCGAAAGGGAAAGAGGAATCACTATCAAGTCTCAAGCAGCAAGACTAGTTTATAGACGTCCAAGTGGTGAGGAATACATATTAAACCTTATTGATACTCCAGGTCACGTAGACTTTACATATGAGGTTTCAAGAAGTTTAGCAGCTTGTGAAGGAGCTGTATTAGTTGTAGATGCAACTCAAGGAATACAAGCTCAAACTTTAGCTAATTGCTATTTAGCACTAGATAATGATCTTGAAATAGCACCAGTAATAAATAAAGTTGACTTAGCATCAGCAAGACCAGATGAAGTTAAACAAGAAATTGAAGATGTTATAGGGATAGAAGCTCATGATGCGCCTATGATATCTGCAAAAACAGGTTTAAATGTTGCAGATGTTTTAGAAACAATAGTAGAAAAAGTTCCAGCGCCTACTGGAGATGAGGAAGCACCTTTAAAGTGTTTAGTATTTGATTCATACTATGATAGTTATAAAGGTGTTGTGTGTTATGTAAGAGTAATTGATGGTAAAGTTAAACCAGGTACAAAGATTAAGCTTATGAACACAAATAAAGTTTATGATGTAACAGAAGTTGGAGTATTCACTCCAAGATTATTACCTATTGGAGAATTGATGGCTGGAGATGTTGGATATATAACGGCTTCAATTAAAAATGTAGCAGACGCTAGAGTTGGTGATACTATAACAGAAGCTGATAGACCAACAGAAAAAGCTTTACCGGGGTATAAAAAAGCTGTACCGATGGTTTACTCAGGTATATATCCAGTAGATGGAGCTAAATATGATGAATTAAAAGAAGCATTAGAAAAACTACAAATAAATGATGCTGCTTTAGATTTTGAACCAGAAACATCAATAGCGTTAGGGTTTGGATTTAGATGTGGATTCTTAGGATTACTTCATATGGAAATAATTCAAGAAAGAATAGAAAGAGAATTCAATTTAGATATTATTACAACAGCACCATCTGTTATATATAAAGTTATTAAGACTGATGGAGAGTTAATAGAACTTACAAATCCAACAAACTTACCAGAACCGACGGAAATAGATTACATGGAAGAACCAGTAGTTAAAGCTAATATAATATCACCAACTGATTATGTTGGTGCTATAATGGATTTATGTCAAGAAAGAAGAGGAACTTTCATAGACATGCAATATCTAGAAGAGACAAGAGTTTCTATAGCATATGATATTCCATTAAATGAAATAGTTTATGACTTCTTTGATACATTAAAGTCAAGAACAAGAGGATATGCATCTTTTGATTATGAATTAAAAGGATATGCAAGAACTGAACTTGTTAAACTTGATATATTATTAAATGGAGATGTAGTAGATGCTTTATCTATGATTGTTCCAAAAGAAAGAGCTTACCATAAAGGTAGAGGTATAGCGGAAAAGTTAAAGGAAATAATCCCAAGACAAATGTTTGAAGTGCCAATTCAGGCTGCTGTGGGGTCTAAGGTTATAGCAAGAGAAACTGTTAAGGCTATGAGAAAAGACGTTCTTGCTAAATGTTATGGTGGAGATATATCAAGAAAGAAGAAGCTTCTTGAAAAGCAAAAAGAAGGTAAGAAGAGAATGAGACAGGTAGGTTCTGTTGAAGTTCCACAAGAAGCATTTATGGCTGTATTAAAAGTAGATTAATATATAACAAGGAGCTGTTGCCAAATTGCACAGCTCCTTCTTTCTTTATCTATAAAAAATATCTTCTATATATTTATAAAGATCTGTCAAATCAATAGAGTCTGCAATACTTTTTAAAAGAGAAACTTTTTTATAATCATCCATTTCAATATGATCTGGAATAGTAGGATTTAACCTGTAATAGTTTTGCATAAATAATTCTTTGCAGTATATATCCTCAACTAAACTAGAGCCTTCTAGAAGAATAGTTAAAATAGGAGATTTAATCATTTTAAATGGATTAAAGGCCCATTGAATAATACCCCATTTAGAGGTGTTAGATGTTATTTTATTAGGATAATCACCGGTACCTATAGAGAGTATTCGTAGTTGACTAGAACTTTTTATACAATCCAGTTTACTTAGCGCAAAGAAAGAAGCTATAGGAGTTGGATTATTAACAACTACACCACCATCGATAAACCCTTTATGTGCTGGAAAGTATGTAGGGGCAGCAGAGCTAGCGAGAGCAGCATCTATGACAGAAAATTCAGAGGTTTCATTATTAGTTAAATTATTAAAAAAAACAGGCTCCCAGGAATTTGATGTTAATCCAGTAGTACTAAAGGTTGGAATAAATACATAAGGATCTAGATCTTTTAGCTTTAAATCTTCAGGAAAAGAGGCTTTTAATTCTTTTAATAAGTTTTTATGACTAAATTTAGGAATTAAAAGATTCGGTCTTCTTTTGGAAAATATCTTTTTTACGTTATCTTCATTATAAAGATTATCTACTATATATGCATTTCTAGAGTAAGCTAATGAGAGGGCAATTAAGGCGCCAGTAGAGGTGCCAGCAAATAAATCTATGTCGTCTAATAATGTGGGGAATTTTTGAATTATTCTGAGAAGTATTCTAGTAGAAAGAGCACCTTTTATCCCACCACCGTCAAAAGATAGGATTTTAAAATTCTTCAATTAATATTTACTCCTTAAAATTTATATATATTATTTTATTCAGAGAATTTTTATATGATAATTTAAATAGAAAAAATTATAAAAGATGAAAGAGATGAAAAAAATGAAAGAAATTAGTTTATACATACATATTCCGTTTTGTAAGCAGAAATGCTTTTATTGTGATTTTCCTTCTTATTCAGGTAAAGAAAGGTTTAAGGAAGATTATGTTAATGCACTTATTAAAGAAATTGAAATGAGAGCTAGTGGTTATATAATTAAAACTATTTTTATTGGAGGAGGAACACCGTCATATTTAGAAGTAGACCAAATAGAGAGGTTATTAGCTGCGATTAAAAACCTGAATCTACATAAAGATATTGAATTTAGCATGGAATGTAATCCGGGAGTTCTTTTTAAAGATAAATTAGTTGCTATGAAAAATGGTGGTGTTAATAGAATAAGCTTTGGATTACAATCAACAAAAGATTCTTTATTAAAAGAAGTAGGTCGTATTCATAGTTATGAAGAATTTTTAGAAAATTTCAATTTAGCAAGGGAAGTAGGCTTTAAAAATATAAATGTAGATATAATGTATGGGCTACCAAATCAAACTGTGGAAGATTGGAAAAATACATTAGAAACTATATGTGAGATAAAGCCAGATCATATATCGGCATATAGCTTAATAATAGAGGAAGGAACGGTTTTTTATAATTTATATGAAAAAGGATTATTAAAACTTCCTACTGAAGAGATGGAAAGAAGAATGGATAGCCTAACAAAGTCTATTTTAAAAGAATATGGATATCATCAGTATGAAATATCTAATTATAGTTTAGAAGGAAAAGAGTGTGAACATAATAAGGTTTATTGGCAGCTTAAGGATTATATAGGTTTAGGAACTGCTTCAAGTTCGTATATAAATGGTGTAAGAATTAAAAATATTGATGATATTGAAGAATATATAAGTAGAATTAATTCAGGTTTAGAAATTTATGAAGAGGAATATAAAAATTCACAAGATGATGAAATAGAAGAGTTTATATTTATGGGATTAAGAATGAATATAGGGATAGATGTTAAGGAATTTGAGGAAAGATTTAATAAACCTATAGATAGTATATATGCGAAAGTCTTAGAGAAAAATATTAAAAGTGGCTTATTAAAAAGAGAAGATAATAGAATATACTTAACACCAAGAGGAATGGACTTCTCCAATAATGTAATGGCAGAGTTTATATTGGATAAATGATAAAATGCTAAGTAAATTAAAGAAATATAAAGAAAAAAAGAGATAAACTTGGAAAAATAAAAACTTACAAAAAATATTCTGAAAATTTAACGTAATATCAAATTGACAAAAAAACTAAATAAGAATATATTGATAATGTAGTCATTAGCACTCGGTATTAATGAGTGCTAACAATGGGAGTGATGTAATGGCTATTGATGAAAGAAAAATAAGAATATTACAAGCCATCATTAATGACTATATTATGACAGGTGAACCTGTTGGATCAAGAACTATAGCTAAGAAGTATGACCTAGGAGTAGGATCTGCAACTATTAGGAATGAGATGGCGGATTTAGAAGAAATGGGTTATTTAGAGCAACCCCATACATCTTCAGGTAGAATACCTTCTAGTAAGGGATATAGACTATATGTTGATGGATTGATGGAAAAAGCTCAGTTAAGTAAAGAGGAAGAATTAAAGATTAAGGAATATATAATTAATTCTGCTATGTATGAAGTAGATAAATTATTAAAGGAAGCCTGCTTATTACTTTCTGAACTTACAAATTTAACATGTATAGTGCAAACACCTTCTATGAAGAGAAGCTATATTAAATCTATTCAGCTTATAAAAATAGATGAATCAAACTTAATTTCAGTTATTGTTACAGATAGTGGAGTTATTAAAAATCATAGAATTAAAATTAGCAATATGCCACCTAGTGATAAGTTATCTAGAATTAATGAAGTTTTAAATAGCAAATTAAAAAATTTAACAATTGAAGCTATTAATCTAGAAGTTATTAATGAACTAAAAAAGGAATTGGCAGGATTTGATGATTTATTTAATGCTATACTACCAGCGTTATATGAAAGTTTAAATAGCAGTGATAAGGAAGGATTAGTAGTAGAGGGTACTACAAATCTATTTAATTATCCTGAATATAACGATATTGAAAAAGCTAAAGAGATGATTCAACTTATAAGTAATAAAGATTGTGTAATAGAGTTGTTAGAGCCAGATGGTGATATAACTGTAAGAATTGGTGATGAAAATTATATTCCCGAAGCAAAAGAGTGCTCTGTAATAACTGCAGAGTATACATTAGGTGGAAGAGCAATAGGAAGTATAGGGCTTATAGGACCTAGAAGAATTAATTATTCTAAGGTGCTTTCTATAATGGCTCAGGTAATGAAGGAATTAAATAAAAGTCTTAAAAATCAAAGTCTTGATTAATGATTGTTGAGGTGTAGTAATGGAAGAGAAAAGAGAGTTAGAACAAGATGAAGTTCTTGAAGAGGTTAAAGATGAAGAGACTACTGAAGAAGTAGTTGAGGAAGTAGAAGACACTACAGAAGAAGTAGTGGAAGAAAGTGATGAAGAGGATACATTATCTATGGTAAGAAAGTTAAAAGATGAGAAGAAGAAACTTGATAATGAGCTTAATACATTAAAAGATAGACTTATGAGACTATCAGCTGAGTATGATAATTTTAGAAAAAGAACAAGCAAAGAAAAAGAGGGTATTTATACTGATGCGTGTGTTGATGTATTAAAGGAATTAGTGCCTGTTTTAGATAATCTTGAAAGAGCTATATCTGTAGATGGTAATGTTGAAGATCTTAAAAAAGGTATAGAGATGACTATAAAAGGATTCAAAACATCTTTAGAAAAATTAGGTGTTGAGGAAATAGATACTACTTCAGGATTTGATCCAAATTTCCATCAAGCAATTCAAGTTGTTGAAGATGAGAATTTAAAAACTAATGATGTTGCACAAGTATATCAAAAAGGATATAAAAGAGGCGAAAAATTAATAAGAGTCTCAATGGTGACAGTTGCTAAATAGCAATTTTAAAATGATAAAATAGCAAATAAGATTTTAAATTATAGATAGATTTCGAGGAGGAAATTATTATGGGAAAAATTATAGGTATTGACTTAGGTACAACAAATTCATGTGTAGCTGTTATGGAAGGTGGAGAACCAGTAGTTATTGCTAACTCTGAAGGTTCAAGAACTACTCCATCAGTGGTATCTTTTCAAGCAGGTGGAGAAAGATTAGTAGGTCAAGTTGCTAAAAGACAAGCAATTACAAACCCAGATCATACAATAATATCAATAAAAAGAGAAATGGGAACAGACCACAAAACTAAGATAGATGATAAAGTTTATTCACCACAAGAAATATCAGCAATGGTGCTTCAAAAAATCAAAGCTGATGCAGAGGCTTACTTAGGTGAAACAGTAACTCAAGCAGTTATCACTGTTCCTGCATATTTTAATGATGCTGAAAGACAAGCAACAAAAGATGCAGGAAGAATAGCTGGTTTAGAAGTTTTAAGAATAATAAACGAACCAACAGCTGCAGCTTTAGCTTACGGTTTAGACAAAACTGAGCATAATGAAAAAATATTCGTATATGACCTTGGTGGAGGTACTTTCGACGTATCTATTCTTGAATTAGGTGATGGAGTATTCGAAGTATTATCAACAAATGGAGATACAAAACTTGGTGGAGATGACTTCGATGAAAAAATAATGAACTACATCGCAGAGACTTTCAAAGCTGAAAATGGTATTGATTTAAGAAATGATAAGATGGCTCTTCAAAGATTAAAAGAAGCTGCTGAAAAGGCTAAGATTGAACTATCATCTTCAATGCAAACAAACATCAACTTACCATTTATCACTGCAGATGCAACTGGTCCAAAGCATATAGATATGAATTTAACAAGAGCAAAATTCAACGAGTTAACTCATGATTTAGTTCAAAGATCAATTGAGCCAATGAAGAAAGCATTATCAGATGCAGGGCTTTCAATGAGCCAAATAGATAAGGTAATATTAGTTGGTGGATCAACAAGAATACCAGCAGTTCAAGAAGCGGTTAAAAACTTCACTGGAAAAGAACCTTCAAAGGGAGTTAACCCTGATGAATGTGTTGCTATCGGTGCAGCAATTCAAGCAGGAGTATTAACAGGTGAAGTTAAGGACGTATTATTATTAGACGTTACACCATTAACATTAGGAATTGAAACTTTAGGTGGAGTAGCAACACCATTAATAGAAAGAAATACAACTATTCCAACAAAGAAGAGTCAAGTATTCTCAACAGCTGCAGATGGTCAAACATCAGTTGAAATTCACGTAGTTCAAGGTGAAAGACAAATGGCTGCTGACAATAAGACTTTAGGTAGATTTACTCTATCAGGAATAGCTCCAGCTCCAAGAGGAATTCCACAAATCGAAGTTACATTTGATATAGATGCTAACGGTATCGTTAAAGTATCTGCTATGGATAAAGGAACTGGAAAAGAAGCTAACATCACAATAACTGCATCAACTAACCTTTCAGATGATGAAGTAGAAAGAGCAGTAAAAGAAGCTGAAAAGTTTGCAGAAGAAGATAAGAAGAGAAAAGAATCTATAGAAGTTAAGAACAATGCAGATCAATTAGCTTATCAAACAGAAAAGCAATTAGAGGAATTAGGAGATAAGATTGCTGCTGATGATAAAGCTAAGATAACTTCTAAGCTAGATGCATTAAAAGCTGTTAAAGACGGAGAAGATTTAGAAGCTATCAAGAAAGCTACAGAAGAATTAACTCAAGAGTTCTATGCTATATCTTCAAAGATGTATCAAGCAGCAGGAGCTCAAGGTGGAGCAGAAGGATTTGATCCAAACAACATGGGTGGAGCAAACCAAGGTTCAGCTCAACATGATGATAATGTAGTAGATGCTGATTTCGAAGTTAAAGACGATAAATAATAAATTATAGAGGGAAGACAAAGCCGTCTTCCCTTATTTAAAGTTAAGAGTTAAGATTGATAGTTTAAAAATTAAAGATAAAATTACTTGAGTAGTTTTTACAAAAAGTTAATTACAGAGTTTCAACAGAAATTATTAACGCTTAACTATTAACTATTAACTATTAACTAAATAAAGTGGTTTACTGTTTTATTTAAAAATGGTACTATTGTTTAGTCAAAAAAGTTGTAAAAGTAATTAATTAAATAGGTGGTGACATGATAGATGGCAAGTAAAGACTATTATGCTTCCCTTGGACTTGAAAAGGGAGCAAGTGATGATGAAATTAAAAGAGCCTTTAGAAAGCTAGCTATTAAATACCATCCTGATAAGAATCAAGGAAATAAGGAAGCAGAAGAAAAGTTTAAAGAAATAAATGAAGCATATCAAGTACTTTCTGATCCAGAGAAAAAGGCTAGATATGATCAATTTGGAACTGCTGACTTTGATGGAAGTGGATTTGGATCAGGTGGATTTGGTGGTTTTGACTTCTCAGATATGGGAGGCTTTGGTGATATATTTGAAAGCTTTTTCGGAGGCGGAGCTGGTGGTTCGTCAAGAAGAAGAAATGGACCAACTAAAGGCGCAGATATAGAATATACTTTAAATTTAACTTTTGAAGAAGCTATATTTGGAACAGAAAAAGAAATCACAATTACTAAAAATGAAAATTGTGAAGAATGTAGTGGTACAGGGGCTAAGGCTGGAAGCACACCAAAAACTTGTGATCAATGTGGAGGAAGCGGTCAAGTTAGAGTGCAAAGACAAACACCACTTGGTAGCTTCGTAAGCACTTCTACTTGTGATAGATGTGGAGGAAAAGGAACAATAGTAGATAATCCTTGTCCAACATGTTCTGGAAAAGGTAAAGTAAGAAAGAGAAGAGTTATAAAGGTTAAGGTTCCGGCTGGGGTTGATACAGGTAATATAATTCCGTTAAGAGGACAAGGTGAACATGGTAACAATGGAGGACCTGCAGGGGATTTATATGTAAGAATAAATGTAGCATCATCTAAGCAATTTGAAAGAAGAGGAAATGATATTTATATAGATACTCATATTTCTATGAGTAAAGCAGCTCTAGGAGTGGAAATAGTTGTTCCAACAGTAGATGGAGATGTTAAATATACAATTCCAGAAGGAACACAATCAGGAACTTTATTTAGATTAAAGGGTAAAGGTGTTCCGAGGGTTAATTCATCAGGCAGAGGAGATCAATACGTAAGAGTAATAGTTGATATCCCTAAAAACTTAAACGAAAAGCAAAAAGATGCATTGAAAGCATTTATGGAAGCTTGTGGGGAAAGTGTTGATGGTGAAGTAAAGCATAAAAAAGGTCTTAAAGACTTATTTAGGTAAAGAAGCTGCAAATTGCAGCTTTTTTTTAATACATTAAATTTTTTATAGATTTATAGTGGCAAAACAGTATATACTAATAAAGAATTATACGGAAGCGAATATATTTTAAACTAGTGTTGAAAATATAAAATATGATATAAAAGATCTTATATAGTTTCAACAGTATATTAAAACATATGCTTAAAAGTTGTGAGGTGTACAATGGAAGAATTAAAAGAAAAGTTATTATCAGAAATAGAAGGCTTTAGGAAGTTAGGACATAAGTTTTATAATGGGGAAATGTCTATGATGGATTTTAAGCATGCTTCAGGTGGAATGGGAGTTTATGCTCATAAAGGTGGTAAGGAATTTATGATAAGATTAAGAATTCCATCAGGAGTAATTACTGTACCACAATTAAATTTAATATATGATTGGGCTGTAAAATATGGATTGGATAAATTACATTTTACTACTCGTCAAGCGATACAGTATCATGGTATTTCTATAGATTCAGTATGTGATTTAATGGAAGATGCATTAAAAGAAGATATATATACTAGAGGAGCAGGAGGTAATTTTCCAAGAAATGTTGCTTTATCTCCATTATCAGGAGTTGATAAAGAAGAACCTTTTGACCCAACACCATATGCATTAGCTGTAGGAAATTATTTTATGGAAAGAATAACAACATATAAATTACCAAGAAAACTTAAAGTATCATTTTCGAACAATGAAAGAGATACTGCACACTGTACAATTCAAGACCTTGGTTTTTTGGCTATTAATGAAAATGGTAAGAACTTATTTAGGGTATATTTAGGTGGAGGACTTGGAAGAAATCCAAGGTTAGCTTTAGTTTATCCAGAATTAATAAAACCAGAAGAAGTTTTATATTATGTTGAAGGAATGGTTAATTTATTTAAAGCTGAAGGGAACTATGAAAATAAAGCAAAAGCTCGTGTAAGATACATGGTTGATAAACTAGGAGAAGAAAACTTTATTAATGAATATAGAAAATATGTTAACGAAGCAAAAGATAGAGAAGAGTTAGAACTAAATATTGAACCTATAACTTTTAATAAAGAAGGAATAGTTATTGATATAGATGATGAAAGAATATATTCTCAAAAGCAAGAAGGATTATATAGTTTATATATTCATCCATTTGGAGGACAAATCAAGGTTTATGAATTAAAAGTTATTAAAGATATAATATCTGAATTTGAAGCAATAGAACTAAGATTATCAATGACTGAAGGAATATATATTAGAAATCTTAATGGAAATGAAGTAAAGAAACTTTTAGAAGCTACTAAATCAATTGGTGGGAAAACTTCATTTGAATATAGCGTTTCTTGTATCGGTGTTCCAACTTGCCAATTAGGAATAGGAAATAGCCAAGAAACATTAAAGGAAATGTTAAGCTATATAAGAGAAAAAGTAAATAGATTGGACTTATTACCAAGAGTTTATATATCAGGATGTGGGAATTCGTGTGGAGTTCATGAGATTGCTGAAATTGGTTTAACAGGAAAGAAGAAAAGAGTAGATGATGTAGTTAAAGAAGCTTATGAAGTACATGTTAATGGAAGTTTCTTAGCGAAAGATTGCAGATTAGGAAAAGTTTATGGTGATATATTGAAGGAAAATATTCCTGAGTTTATTTATAAACTTTCAATGGAATTAGAAGAAAAAGATATGAAATTTTCTAGTTATATAGAAAAAAATGAAGAAAGTTTCAAAAAATTATTTGAAGATTTTAAGTGTTAAAATAATAACTAAAATGTAATGTGAACTTAAAATGAAAAGGTTGCTTTAGACTATAGCAACCTTTTCATATTGAAATAAATAAGAATATATGTATAATTAATCTATGATTTAACAAAAGATTTGGAGTGAAGTAATATGAGAATGAGAAGAAAACCATGGGCAAGGCCAGAGTTAGAATCTTGCCACTTTTTCATACAAAAACCTAGTGAGTATAGAGGGAGATGGAAAGAGTTCTTTAAAAATGATAATCCTATATATTTAGAATTAGGTTGTGGAAAAGGAACATTTATGGCGGTTCATGGGGCAGAAAACCCAAATATAAATTATATTGCAATAGATATAAAGGATGAGGTTTTAGTATTAGCTAAAAGAAATATAGAAAAAGCTTACGAAGAGAAAAAACATGAATTAAATAATGTGGCACTTATGTCTCAAGAGATAGCACTTATTGATGATATGTTAAGTAAAGAAGATACAGTAGATAGAATATATATAAATTTCTGTAATCCTTGGCCAAAAGATAGACATAAAAAGAGAAGGTTAACACATACAAGACAGCTAGAAAAGTATAAAACTTTCTTAAGAAAAGAAGGAGAGATATGGTTTAAAACAGATGATGATGAGCTATTTGAAGAATCATTAGGATATTTTAAAGACTGTAATCTAGAGATAAAATATGTAACATATGATTTACATAATAGTGGATTTGAGGGAAATGTTGTTACAGAGCACGAAGAAATGTTTACAAAGCAAGGAATAAAAACAAAATTTTTAATTGCAGAATATAAATAGAGTAAATTTCTAATAATAAAAAGACTGATTTAATACAGTCTTTTTTTTATTTACTATTTCTTAAAACAATAAAATTACAAATTGACCAATGTATATGTTTACTAGAGAAAAGTGACAATATTGTAATGAATTTTTAAAGAAAATTTCATTGAATTTAAATTATAATAAAGGTATACTTGTACGAGTGAATTGGAAAGAAATAAAGAATAATGGTGATAAGAGTATGATGTTTTTTGTAACTATGATTATATTTTCGCCTATGACGGCGATTATTCCAGGAATTTATGCAATATATTTAATGATTAAAAATAAAGGAAAAATTGAAAAGAACTATTTAAATATTGGATTATTAGTACTATTTATTTGGTCTCTTATAGTAGCTTTAAAAAATGAAAGTGTATTATCGTTTTTGGGATCTAGTATGTTGCTTATGTATTTCTCTATAGGATTTTTAGGACAACAATATTTTATTACTAGAAGAAAAATTAATAAAGTTTTAAAATATTCTGTTTACTTAACGGCATTAACTGCAATTAATGGGATAATAGAAAAAATAATGTATATATATCTTCATAAGAGTACAGGAGAAGTTGTAGGACCTTTTAATAATAGAGTTGTGAGTTCTTATGGAAATCCTAATATGGCTGGGGCTTGGTTTGCAAGTGCAATATTTATAGCTTTATATTTAACAACTATAAATAGTGAAAAAAAACAAAGAAGTATTTATGCGTTGTGTACTGGAGTAATGTTAATAGCACTTCTATTAACAGAATCATCTGGAGCTTTTGTAGCTTTTGTATCTGCGTTAATTTGCTACTATGTCTTGAAAAATTTGAAAGATAAAAGAAAGATGATAATTTTAGGATTAAGCATTTTTACTATTATATCAATATTTTTAATATTACAAAGTAAAGGTGATACTCAAGCTGTTTTGACTGAGATAAATAGTTCTTTTTCGTCCAGATATGATATATGGATAGGATCTTTAAAGATGATATCTCAAAAGCCTTTAATGGGATGGGGGACGTTAGCAACTTTAGAGCATGGAAAGGATTTTTTCTATAACAACGGAAATAGTATACACTCACATAATATATATTTAACATTTTTTGTGTCCACAGGAATAATTGGATTATGTATGTATTTGTATATAAAGTTGAAGTTGTTTAAAGATCTTTTCAAACTATATAAAGTTAAGGAACCTTTAGTACCTTTGTTAGTATCATTAAACGTAGTAGTTATAGTCCAAGGATTAGTTGATTGTTCCCTTTATGCACCACAATTAGGAATACTATTTATTTCTACTTGTGCTATTACATTTAATCTGTCTCGTGGAAAAGTTAGGGCAGAAAAGAAGAGCAAAAAGAATAATAATGCTAAAGGAAATATTATTGAATTAGAAACAAAAACAATTGCAATTTAATAAAAGTATTATTAAGAGCTGTATATACGGCTCTTTTTAGTATGAGTTTTAATAGAAATTAGATATAGACTTTATCTTTACATAAGTGTAGAATATAGAATTAGTCATAGGAAAAAATAAGAGAGGATGATATGCATGGAAGGAACATGGATTGAAGTAAGAGTTATAACTAAAAGTGAGGCTTTAGAGCCAGTATCAGGCATTTTTTATAGCTTAGACTGCAAGGGTGTTGCGATAGAGGATCCAAATGATATATTAGGAAGAGAGCAAGGCCCACTAACTTGGGATTTTGCAGATATAAATATTTTAGAACATAAAGGAAATGCAGCTATTGTTAAAGCATATTTTTCTGAAGAAGATAATATAGAAGATGTACTTAAATACATAGAAGAAAGACTTTCAGATCTAAAAGAGATGGGAATAGATCTTGGAGATGGAAAGCTTGAATCAGAAAAAGTTCATGAAGAAGATTGGGCGAACAATTGGAAAAAATATTATAAACCTTCTAAGGTTGGAGAAAAAATTGTAGTTAAACCAATATGGGAAGAGTATGAAGCAAAAGGTGATGAACTTGTTGTGAATTTAGATCCAGGGATGGCTTTTGGGACAGGAACTCATGAAACTACAAGAATGTGTATACAGTCATTAGAAAAATACGTTAAAGAAGATAGTATTGTTTTTGATGTAGGATGTGGATCAGGGATACTTGCTATAGCTGCCGCAAAATTAGGAGCTAAAAAAGCGGTTGGAGTAGATTTAGATCCTGTGGCTGTAGAATCTTCTTTAGAAAATATTCAATATAATGATTTAAATAACATAGAAGTATTACATGGTAACTTGGTGGAAGTTATAGATGGTAAAGCAGATGTGGTAGTAGCTAATATATTAGCTGAAATAATCTGTATTCTTACTGATGATGTTAAGAGAGTATTAAAGAAGGATGGTTATTTTATAACTTCTGGAATTATTCATGATAGAGTAGATATGGTAGTTGATAAGCTTGAAAAATCAGGTTTTGAAGTAATAGAAAAAAATAGAGATGGCGAATGGAACTGTATAGTTGCAAGATTAAAATAGTCTTTAAAGGTGAAAAGTATGCATAAATTTTTTACATCAAAAGAATTAATAAATGAAAATATAGGAAAAATAATAGGTGATGATGTTAAACATATAATGAAAGTATTGAGATTAGCACCTGGAGAAGAAGTAATTTTAAATAATTGCGAAGGAATAGAATATTTAGCTAAAATAGATCGTGTTAATAAGCAAGAAGTAATATTAGATATAATTGAAACTATAGAAGGAAGTAATGAAAGTGATATAAAGATAACCTTATATCAAGGACTTCCTAAAAGTCAGAAGATGGACCTCATAGTTCAAAAAGGGACAGAACTTGGTATCTATGAATTCAAACCTGTAATAACTTCAAGAGTAGATGTTAAACTGAAAGGTGAATTCAAGAAATTAGATAGATTAAATAGGATATCGCTTGAAGCTGCTAAACAAAGTAAACGAAGTATAGTTCCTAAAGTTTTAGATCCTATGAGTTTTAACGATGTATTAGAAGAAATGGATTCGTTAGATTTGATGTTAGTACCTTATGAAAATGCAGAAGGTTTTGGGATAAAGACTTTAATTAATAATTTAAAAAAAGAAAATATTAATTTGAATGATATTAAAACTGTAGGGATATTAGTTGGTCCTGAAGGTGGATTTGAAGAAGATGAAATTATAAAACTGAAAGATAAAGGTGCTCATATAATTACTTTAGGTAAGAGAATATTAAGAACTGAAACAGCTGGGTTTGTTGCAGCATCATTAATTCAATATGAGCTTAGTGATTTAGGAGGAGTAATTTAATGAAGGTCGCATTTGCTACATTAGGTTGCAGAGTTAATCAATATGAATCAGAGGCAATGGCAGAAAAGTTTATAAGAGAAGGTTATGAAGTTGTAGACTTTGATCAGTTTTCTGATGTTTATGTAATTAATACATGTACTGTAACTAATATGGGAGATAAAAAATCAAGACAGATAATAAGTAGGGCAAGAAGAACTAATCCAGATGCAATAATTGCAGCTGTTGGGTGTTATTCACAAATGTCACCAAAAGAAGTTTCTGAAATACCAGGAGTAGATGTAGTTTTAGGAACAAGAAATAAAGGTGATGTAGTTTATTATGTAAATAAAGCTAAAGATGAAGGTAAATCTCAGGTACACGTTCAAGGGGTTCTTCAAAATAAGGTTTTTGAAGATTTAAAAATAGAAGATTACCAAGATAAAACTAGGGCTTTCTTAAAAATACAAGATGGATGTAATAGATTCTGTACATATTGTACGATTCCGTATGCAAGAGGCTCAGTATGCTCTAAAGATCCTAATAAGGTTCTTTCTGAAGTTAGAGAGCTTGCTAAAAATGGATTTAAGGAAGTTATACTTTCAGGAATACATACAGCATCTTATGGATTAGACTTAGAAGGTAATGTAAATTTAATTTCAATAATTGATGAAATAGAAAAAATTGATGGAATAGAAAGAATTAGAATAGGTTCTATAGAACCAGCATTCTTTACTCCAGAAGTTATAGAAAAGATTAAAAACTTCAAGAAACTTTGTCCTCATTTCCATCTTTCACTTCAAAGTGGTTGTGATGCAACGTTAAAAAGAATGAATAGAAGATATACAGCTAAAGAATATGAGGATTCAGTAAATCTTTTAAGAGAAACTCTTCCTGATGTTTCTATATCAACAGATGTAATAGTAGGTTTCCCAGGTGAAACTGAAGAGGAATTTAACGAAACGTATGAATTCTTAAAGAGAATAAAACTTACAAAGACTCACATATTTAAGTATAGTCCAAGAAAAGGGACTAAGGCAGCGGATATGCCAAATCAACTTGATGGAAAAGTTAAAGATGAGAGAAGTAAAAAACTTATTGAGTTAAATGATATAAATGAAAAAGCATTTACGGAAAAATTCCTTGGCAGAGAAATGGATGTTTTAATGGAGCAAGGAGTAAAAGGTAAAGAAGATGTATACGAAGGATATACAAGAAATTATATAAAAGTTGAAGTTCATTGTATGGCTGCTAATATTACTGGTAGAATAGTGGATGTAAGATTAGAAAAAGCTGAAAAAGATTATGCAATAGCAGAAATGGTTTAAAGCAGTTAATAGTTAATAGAGAAGAGTTAATAATTTAATATATGATTCTAGACTATTAACTATTAACTTTTAATTCTTAACTATATTAAAGGGAGGTGAATTTATGGAGGAGTGTATTTTTTGTAAAATTATAAAAGGTGAAATTCCGTCAAAGAAGGTATATGAAGATGATAAAGTTTTGGCTTTTTATGATATAAGCCCAGAAGCACCTACTCACTTTTTAGTAATTCCAAAGGAACATATAAAAAGTGCTAATGAAGTAAATGAAAAAAATTGTGAAATTGTTGCACATATTTTTGTAGTGATTAATAAAATAGCAAGAGAGCTTGGAATTGATAAGAGGGGCTATAGAATAGTTAATAACTGTGGAGAAGATGGCGGTCAAACAGTAGGACATATGCATTTTCATGTGCTAGGTGGAAGAGAACTACAATGGCCACCAGGCTAAGTTAAAAGTTATTTATTATTGACAGTTTAAGTCTAAATATTATATAATATAGCGTGTGTTATTAAGCCCGTAGCTGAGTTATAAATTAATTTGAGCTAGCGGAGGGAGGGATAATAGATGTCAGAAATTAAAGTTAGAGAAAATGAAACACTAGAAAGTGCTTTAAAGAGATTTAAAAGAAAATGCGCTAACGCTGGAGTTCTTTCAGAAGTAAGAAAGAGAGAACACTACGAAAAACCAAGTGTTAAAAGAAAGAAAAAATCAGAAGCTGCAAGAAAGAGAAAATTCAAGTAGTATTCTTTTTTAGTGTTATTAAAAATAAACTATAAGAATTCTGTAGGTATATTGCAAAATATTCCTTTAATAAATCTGCTGCGTTATTAAATCGATAAAATAGTAGTACTTGATCATGATATATAGATTTCTAGGTTTTAGCAAAGATCAAAGGTAGCTATTTAAATTGAATTAATAACTAAGGAGTGAAAGATTTATAAAATGGTAAATCTTTATAAGTTACCTTCCTCAGCAATTAGGTAAAGAGATTTTACAAATTGTAAAACACGGCTACAGATATAGGGATAATGACATATAAAATATAGGTTAACTTATTATATCGGTTATACCAATTATTTCAATACAAAGTAGATTTAGAAACTTGTAAGTTAGGATTTATAACTATTAAAATATTAATAAAGAAAGAACTCAATGTAAATTGAGTTCTTTTTTTATTATTTTGTGATTTTATTCCTTATTTTATCATAAAGTACATTGAGAGACTTTAATTAGGAGGAAATATAATGGGAGAAAAGTTAAGTAAAAAGAGAGCTATATTAATTGAAAAGTTAGATCTTCCAAAGGATGTTGTATTAGATGTGCCAAAGATAATAGTTGTAGGTAAAGAAGAAGTTACTATAGAGAACCATAAAGGTATATTAACTTTTAATGAATATGAAATAAGGATAAATAGTAAACTAGGCCCTATATCTATAAAAGGTGAAGGGTTTGAAATATTATATATAGCAACATCAACAATAACGATTAGCGGAAAGTTTGCTTCAATATCTTATGAGGAGTGATAATTATGGGGATGAATAATATTAAAGCAGGAAGAATAACTGTAGAGATAAAACTTTTGAATCCTGATAGGATTTTGAACATATTTTGGAATAGAAATATAAACATATATAAAATAAATAAAAAGAATATTTCTACTATGAGATTAGATATTGATTATATTAATTACGATGAAGTGTGTGAAGTTATTAAAGCTTTGGGAGGAAAGATAACTATAGTTAAAAGAAAAGGCACTATATTTTGGCTTAGAAACTTAAAAGGGAAAATATCTTTGGTATTTGGATTGTTAGTGTTTTTGGGAGTCATATTTTTATTATCTAATTATATATGGGCAATAGATATAAATGTTCAAGAAAATATTTCTCCTTTTGAAATAAGACAACAATTAAAAGAGATTGGTATAAAGCCAGGGTTGCCTAAAAATCATATAGTGGTTGAGGATATAGAAAAGAAATTAGAAAATGCAAATAGTGAGATATTATGGCTTAGGGTAAGAGTAGAAGGATCTACTTTGAATGTAACTATAGAGGAGAAAATTAACCCGCCTACAGAATGGAGTGGACAGTATGGAAATTTAGTTGCCACTGAAGATGGAGAAGTGGTTAAGGTTTATACTTATGCAGGTAGGCCTGCAGTTAAACAAGAGCAAATGATTAAGAAAGGTGATGTATTGATAGAAGGTATAGATGGAAAAGAAGGACAAGAATATATAATTCCACCTAGGGGAATGGTAATAGCTAACACTTTTCATGAGAAAACGATGCAACTTAAATTAACTGGTACAAGGTTGGAGAGGAGTGGAGACAAGGAAACGGAATATTACATTAGTCTATTTGGTAAAAAAATATATTTAAAGAAGGCTATAAAAGATTTTAAAGAGTATGATAGAATAGAAAAGAGTGGAAAAATATTTAATGAAGTGGTATATTATGAGAGAACAGAAAAAGAAATAGAACTTACTGAAGAAGAAGCGGAAAAGATTGCTATAGAAAATTTAGAAGAGTCATTAAAAAAAGATCTTACTAGAGATTCTAAGGTAGTAGATAAAATTGTAAAGAAGCAATTAGATAATGAAGGGAATTTAACTATAAAGGTAGTTTTTGTTGTAGAGAAAAATATAGTAAATAATATTCCTGTGCAATACTAACATTTAATGGGATGAGAAGGTGAGTATATGAAAATGGTGGATGAGAAAAAGTTTGAAAATTCTAGAGAGAAATGGCGTAGAAGTTTTCTGTTTACTATGGTTTTTATTATTACTTATTTTATAATGCTTACTGCTGTAGCTCCAAGTAAGTATGATTTAAAGGTTGGGGATATAGCTGAAGTAGATATAAAGGCACCAAGAGATATAATAGATCAAGATGCTACAAAGGCTAAAGAAAATGAAATAATAGAATCAGTAGAAAAGGTATATTCACTTAAGGGAGAAGTAAAACTTGAAGCTACTAAGAGTGTAACAACATTTTTTACAAAGTTAATAAACTTGAGAAGTAGTGAAGTGTCTGAAAAAGAAAAAATTGAGACTTTAAAAAAGATAGATACATTTACGTTAACCGATAGCAATTACAAAACATTATTATCAATAACTAATGAAAAGGCCACTGAAATGCAGTGGATATTATTAAGTGCGTTAGAAAAGGTATATGAGAATAATATTAGAGATGAAAGTGATGAAGATATAGAAGCTAAGACTATTGATGAGGCTAAAGTTATTGCTAATGATGTAATAGATTCTTCGGAGCTAGATGAGAGTTTAAAGAACATATTAAAGGATATGGCGTACTCGCAAATAAAGCCTAACTGGGTATTTGATAAGGATAAGACAGATGAAAAAGTTACTGAGGCTTTAAAATCTGCACCAAAGGAATATATAAAGAAAAGTCAAATAATTGTAAAAGAAGGAGAACCAATAACTCAATCTCAAATTGAGGTATTAACAGAGCTTGGTATTATAGGAGATGGAGTAGATAAAGGATATTTATTTATATATATCGTTTTAGCTGCACTTGTATTTTTAACACTAGCACTTCAATACCTATATATGAAAAAAGAAAGATTGGGACTATTATTAAATACTAAAGTAGTATTAATGATCATTATTTTAAATATTGTATCGATAATAATGGCTAGGTCGCTAAACTTTGTTTCTCCTTTTGTAATTCCGCTAGGATGTACAGCGTTGATTATGACTTTGTTACTAGACTATAAATTAGCTGTTGTAATAAATACATTGAATTTAGTTTTCGTAGCAATTATTACAGGTTTTAGTCCACAAGTAATTGTTTTGGGAATAGTTAATATAATAGTGGCTTGCACGTCGATAAAGAAAGTAAATGGTAGAAATGAAGTTTTACAAGCGACTCTATATATGGTTATAGCTTCAGCTATTGTTACTTTAGCTACAGGATTATTAGTATCTAATAATTTTAAAATGATTGTATCTGAAGTGACTTTTTCAATATTAGGTGCTTTATTATCAGGGATATTTGCGATAGGATTTACACCATTTCTAGAGAGTGCGTTCAAAATAGTTACTAATATGAAATTATTGGAACTGTCTAATCCTAATAGCCCTTTACTAAAGAGATTATTAATGGAGGCACCTGGAACTTATAATCATAGCTTGATGGTTGCCAACTTGGCAGAGGTAGCTGCTGAGGAAGTTGATGCAAATCCTATTTTAGCAAGGATTGGATCATATTATCATGATGTTGGTAAGCTTAAGAGACCGATATTTTTTGGTGAAAATCTTATGGGAAGAGAAAATCCGCATAATAGAATTAAACCAACTTTAAGTGCCCAAATTATTATTTCTCATGCTAAAGATGGATTAGAATTGGCTAAAGAGTATAAATTGCCTGAAATTATTCAAGATATAATTATACAACATCATGGTACAACGTTAGTTAAGTATTTTTATTATACATTGAAAAATTCAAGTGATAATCCAGATGAAATTAAAGAAGAAGATTTTAAATATAGTGGACCAATTCCATCTAGTAAAGAGGCTACAATAATTATGTTAGCAGATAGCGTTGAGGCAGCGGTAAGATCAATACCTATGCCTACTAAAGAAAAAATTGAGGAAATGGTAAATAATATATTTAAAGATAAATTGCAATCAGATCAATTGATTAATTCAGATTTGACTTTAAGAGATATAGAAAATATTAAAAAGTGTTTCTTAAAAGTTTTAATTGGTGTTTATCATCAAAGGGTAGAATATCCAAAAGAAAAATAATAATATATTCGGGGAGGTTTTTACCTTCCCATTTTATTAAAATAAATTTCAATTTAAAGGAGAAAAATATGTTATATACAGATAATAGACAAAATAAAATAGATGTCACAGAAGAATTTATAAAAGAATTAGAAGAAGTTTGTATTAATACTTTAGAAAAAGAGGAGGTAAGACAAAAGTGCCAAATTTCATTGTTATTTGTAAACAATGAGGAAATAAGAGAGATCAATAATGAAACTAGAAACATAGATAAGGCTACAGACGTATTATCTTTCCCTATGTTAGATTATCCGAAGGGAAAAGTTTTTAAGGATGTATATAAAGATAAGAAGTTTGATATTATGTATATGGATCAAGATGAGTTAGTTTTAGGAGATATGGTATTATCATTAGAAAGAGCAATGGAGCAAAGTATAGAATATAATCATTCTTTTAAAAGAGAAGTTTGTTATTTAGTAGTACATTCTATACTACATTTACTTGGATATGACCATATGGAAGATGAAGAGAAGAAGGTAATGAGAAGTAGGGAAGAGGAAATATTAAATGGACTAGATATAAAGAGATAATATAAAAGGGTGATAATTATGGGAATGAGAAGGTTGTTAGAGAGTTTTAATCATGCAATAAACGGCATAATTTATGCTGTAAGAACCCAAAGGAATATGAAAATACATACAGTTGGAGCTGTTATAGTTTTGCTATCATGTTTTTTTATTGATGTATCAAAAGTAGAATTTTTAATTTTAGCATTAACTATAACAAGTGTATTTGTAGCTGAGATGATAAATACAGCAATAGAAGCTGCTATAGATTTAAATACAAATTATTATCATCCTTTAGCTAAAGTAGCAAAAAATACGGCGGCTGGAGCAGTGTTAATAACTGCTATAAATGCAGTTTTAGTTGGATATATTATATTTTGGGATAAACTTGAAGAGATATCTTATGGAGTTGTCCACAAAATGAAGAATTCCGAGCCATATATGATATTTATAGCTCTAGTAATAGTAAGCTTAGCAACGGTTATAATAAAAGCTATATATGGAGAGGGAACTCCTTTGAAGGGTGGTATGCCAAGTGGGCATAGTGCTTTGGCTTTTTCTATATCAACTGCTATTTCGCTCATTACAGAAGAACCAATATGTATAATTTTAGCGTATTTGATGGCTTTTATTACAGCGCAAAGTAGGGTAGACTCAGAAGTTCATTCAGTTTTTGAAGTCATCGTAGGAGCTCTTTTAGGAGTTTTATTGACACTGTTAATATTTACTATATTTAAATTGTAAGTGTGTCTCTAAATCAAAGGTTTAGATATCATAAAAATATTTAAAAATTTTTATGATATTTGGAGACAATAAATTTAAATGTGATATACTATTTAAGAATGGAGGCTGAAAATATGGATTACAAAGAGATAGTAGAAAAAGCATTAGAAGCAAGGGAAAAAGCATATTGCCCATATTCGAATTTTAAAGTTGGAGCAGCAGTTTTATTTGAAGATGGAAAAATATATACAGGATGTAATATAGAAAATGCATCTTTTGGTGGAACTAATTGTGCAGAAAGAACTGCAATATTTAAAGGTGTATATGAAGGAAATAGAGAAATAAAGGCTATAGCTGTAGTTGGTGACACAAGCACTTATACATATCCATGTGGTATATGTAGACAGGTAATTGCTGAGTTTGTAGTAGATACATCTATACCTGTTATAATAATAAAAAATGCAAATGATTATTTAGTAAAAACATTTGATGAAATATTACCAGGAATCTTTTCAAAAAAAGATTTAAATGGTTAGGAGGAAGTTAATGTATAAATCAGGATTCGTAACAATAGTTGGTAGACCAAACGTAGGAAAATCAACGCTACTAAATCAAATAATGGGTGAGAAACTATCTATAGTATCAAATAAACCTCAAACTACAAGAAATAATATTCAAACAATATTAACAGGTGAGGATTATCAAATAGTTTTCGTTGATACACCAGGGATACATAAGCCAAAGCATAAGCTTGGTGAATTTATGGTTAATTCAGCAAAGGATTCTATTAAAGAAGTCGATTTAGTACTATTTCTAATAAATCCAGATGAAGAAATTGGAAGAGGAGATAAGTTTATTTTAGAAGCTCTAAAAGAACAAAATGCTCCAGTGTTTTTAGTAGTAAATAAAGTGGATGAAAACAGTCATGATAAAGTTGCTAAGACTTTACAAATGTATTCTGAAGAGTACAACTTTAAAGAAATAATTCCTATTTCTGCTTTAAAGGGAAAGAATGTAGATACTTTAGTTGAATTAATGAAAAAATATATGCCTGAAGGACCACAATACTATCCAGAAGATATGATAACTGATGTACAAGAGAGATTTATAGTATCAGAAATAGTAAGAGAAAAAGCTTTAAGAAACCTTAGAGATGAGGTTCCGCATGGAATAGCTGTTGATGTTATTCAAATGAAACAAAGTGAAAATGGAACATATCATATAGAGGTAGATTTGATATGTGAAAAAGATTCACATAAAGGAATAATCATAGGTAAAAATGGAGTTAGTTTAAAGAAGATAGGTGAAACTTCTAGGTATGAAATTGAAAGATTCTTACATGCAAAAGTTAACTTGAAGGTATGGGTTAAAGTAAGAAAAGAATGGAGAGATAACAATCTTTTACTTAAGGAATTAGGATATAAGAAAATGAAATAACTAGGGGTGGATTTATTGGCACTTTTAAATACTAAAGGTGTTGTTTTAAAATCACAGGATTATAAAGAGAATGATAAGCTTATCTGGATATATACAGAGGCTGAAGGAAAGGTTACAGCTATAGCAAGAGGGTCAAAGAAAAGTAAAAGTAAATTTTTATCTATGACTCTACCTCTTTGCTTTGCTGACTATTCACTTTTTCAAGGGAAAAATCTCTACAATCTTCAAGAAGGTAAAATTATAAACTCTTTTCAAGGGTTATTAGATAATTTAGATAAGCTTACATATTCGTCGTACGTATGTGAGCTTATCGATATTTGTGTGGAAGATGGAGAAAAAAATTTGAATCTTTTTAAAGATTTTATAACATGTCTATATTTATTAAATACTGATGCTTTAGATTATGAGCTTTTAATAAGATCTTTTGAATTAAGAGTTTTGAAAGCTACAGGATATGGCTTGATATTTGATAATTGTAGTATATGCAAAAAACCTATAAACTCATCTACATATATTTCTTTAAATAATTTTGGTGGAGTATGTGATGAGTGTAATAAAGTAGGTGGAATTTATATATCTAGGGCTGCATATAGTGCTTTGAGATTTTTAAACAATACACCAATGGATAAAGTTTATAGATTAAATTTAACAGATGAAGTTAAAAAGCAAATTGAGAAGGTAACAACGTATATAATTTATTCAAATTATTCAAAACGTCCTAAGAGCTTAGAGATGTTAAATTATATTAAGGAGTAGTGAGATATATGGAAGTAACATTAGAGCAAGTAGATAAAGTTAAAGAAAGAACAGGAGTATCTTATGCAGAAGCCAAAAGTGCTTTAGAACTTACAAATGGTGATGTATTAGATGCTATAATTCTTTTAGAGGAAAAAGCTAAAGAGAATTATGAAAGTGGGATTGGAGCGGAAAAAAGTACTGGAGGTACTTGTAATAATACAGAAACAATATCAGAGCTTAAGGCTTGGCTTAAAGACTTAATAAACAAAGGGAATATATCAAGAATAAAAGTATCTAAAGATGGCGATACAATCGTTGATGTGCCTGTAAATGCTGGTATAGCAGCAGCTGTTATAGCTGTTATAATTCCTCCGATTTTAGCCTTTGTAGTTGTTGCAGCAGTAGTAACAAAGGTAACTATAGAAATAACAAAAGCAGATGGTACTGTAGAAATTGTAAATAAATATATATCTAAAGCTGTTAATGATGCAAAAGAAAAAGCTTCAGATATAGCTGATGTAGTTAAAGATAAAGTATCAGAAGTAAATGTTGATGCATTTAAGAAACATGACAATAATACATCTACGAAAGAAAGTGAAACTAATACGTTTGTATATACTGTGAAATTTGAAGAGGAAGAAAAAGGAAGTAATTAAGAGATAAATAGGGGTATAGTTTCAATAAATAGAAAAAATAGGGAATAATCAGCTGATTTGACTAATTTTTCAGAAAATTAAGTATAGTCAAAATTTGATAAAATGTTATAATTATACTGTAAATATCAAATAAATCTAAATTGTCTGAATATTCCCTAAAAAGTCGAAAAGAGGGGTAACGTGAAATTAACGTCAAGACAAGAAGAGATAATTAGATTAGTTAAAGAAGGACAGCCTGTCACAAGTGAAGCTTTAGCAAGTAAATTAGGAGTTACTAGAGCTGCATTAAGGGCTGATTTAGCTATCTTAACTATGATAGGGATATTAGATGCTAGACCTAAGGTTGGTTATGTATACGTAGGACGAAAGTTAAATAGTGATATATTAGATAACTTATCTAATATTAAAGCTGAAACTATAATGTCTAAACCAGCTACGGTAAATGAATCAACAACGGTATATGATGCAATTGTGTTCTTATTTTTAAATGATATAGGTACGATATTCGTTGAAAATAATGATATTTTAGTAGGAGCTGTTTCGAGAAAAGATTTTTTAAAGATTGCTATAGGAGGAACAGATATACATAAGGTTCCAGTAGGAGTTATTATGACTAGAATGCCAAATATAATCTATGGTTTTCAAGAAGACAGTGCATATTCATTAGCAAAGAAAATAATAGAACATGAAATTGACAGTATACCAATAGTAGAAAAAATTGAAGAAGATTCAAAAGAAAAAGACAAGTATAAAATTGTGGGTAAAATATCTAAGACAAATATTACAAAGTTATTTGTAAAGCTTGGGGAAAGTAATTAGGGTAACAAAAAACGGGTATAAAACAAAAAAATAACGGGTATAAAACAAAAAAATAACGGGTATAAAAAATATGGTATAAAAACAATAAAATTTATAAAATTAGTTAGCTACGGAGCCAAGCTTCGATAGTATATATATTTATAATTGTATTGAACGGAGGAGTATTGAGATGGAGAAAAAGAAGTATGTTTACCTTTTCAGTGAAGGCGATGAAACAATGAAAAACCTTCTTGGAGGTAAAGGAGCAAATTTAGCAGAAATGACTAAACTAGGGATCCCAGTGCCACAAGGATTTATAGTAACAACAGAAGCTTGTAACAAGTATTATGAAGATGGTAAGAAAATATCAGATGCAATAATAGAAGAAATACAAGAAAATATTAAAAAGCTTGAAGAAACTACTGGAAAAGAATTTGGAAGCTTAGAGAATCCATTATTAGTTTCAGTAAGATCAGGGGCTAGAGTTTCTATGCCAGGTATGATGGATACAATATTAAACCTTGGGTTAAATGATACTTCAGTTGAAGTTATGGCAAAGCTTACAAACAATCCAAGATTTGCATATGATTCATATAGAAGATTTATTCAAATGTTCTCAGATGTTGTTATGGGAGTTGAAAAGAGATTATTTGAAAATCTTATCGATGAGATGAAGGAAGCTAGAGGTGTTCACTTTGACACTGACCTAACAGCAGATGATTTAAAAGAATTAGTTGGTAAATATAAAGAGTTATATAAAAAGGAAAAAGGTGAAGATTTCATCCAAGATCCTAAAAAGCAATTAATTGAAGCTGTTACTGCAGTATTTAGATCATGGGATAACCCAAGAGCTATAGTTTATAGAAGATTAAACGATATTCCAGGTGAATGGGGAACAGCAGTAAACGTTCAACAAATGGTATTTGGTAATAAGGGAGAAACTTCAGGAACTGGGGTTGCATTCTCAAGAAATGCTGCTACTGGGGAAAAAGAAATTTATGGTGAATACTTAATGAATGCACAAGGTGAAGACGTTGTTGCAGGTATAAGGACACCACTTCCAATAGCTAAATTAGAAGAGCAAAACCCAGCTATATATAAACAATTCATGGATATAGTTCATACATTAGAAAATCACTACAGAGATATGCAAGATATGGAGTTCACTATAGAAGAAGGTGTTTTATACTTCCTTCAAACTAGAAATGGTAAAAGAACTGCTCAAGCTGCATTAAAGATAGCTGTTGATTTAGTTGAAGAAGGAATGTTAACTAAAGAACAAGCTATCCTAAAAGTAGAGCCAAAGCAATTAGACTCTTTACTACATCCTACATTCGATACTGCTGAAATAAAGAAATCTACAGCAATAGCTAAGGGCTTGCCAGCATCACCAGGTGCAGCATGTGGTAAGATATCATTTACTGCAGAGGAAGCTAAAGAAAGAGCTGCAGCAGGGGAAAAAGTAGTTTTAGTAAGACTTGAGACTTCACCAGAAGATATCGAAGGTATGATAGCAGCAGAAGGTATTCTAACAGTAAGAGGTGGAATGACTTCTCATGCAGCAGTTGTCGCAAGAGGAATGGGAACTTGCTGTGTTGCTGGATGTGGAACTTTAAAGGTTAATGAAGAAGAAAAAACTTTAGAAGTAGACGGAAAAGTTTATACTACTGAAGATTATATTTCAATAGATGGTTCAACTGGTAATGTTTATGGAGAAGCTATAGATACAGTTACTCCTGAAATATCTGGACATTTTGCTACATTTATGGCATGGGCAGATGAAATAAGAGCATTAAAGATAAGAACTAATGCAGATTCTCCAAGAGATACTAAGCAAGCAGTTGAATTTGGAGCTGAAGGTATAGGTCTTTGTAGAACAGAGCACATGTTCTTTGCTGAAGATAGAATAATGGCAGTTAGAGAAATGATCGTAGCTAAGAATGAAGAAGAAAGAAGAGCTGCACTTGAAAAATTACTTCCAATGCAAAGAGAAGACTTTATTGGAATATATGAAGAGTTAGAGGAAAGACCAGCTACAATAAGATTCTTAGATCCACCACTACATGAGTTCTTACCTCATACTGATGAGGAAATAGAAGAGCTTGCTAAGACTATGGGATTAACTTTTGAGGAGTTAAAGAACACTGTTGAAAGCTTACATGAGTTCAATCCAATGATGGGTCATAGAGGTTGTAGATTAGCTGTATCTTATCCAGAAATAGCTGAAATGCAAACAAGAGCTGTAATAGAAGCTGCTATAGAAGTTAAGAAGAATAAAGGATACAATATTGTTCCAGAAATAATGATTCCACTTGTTGGAGATATTAAAGAATTAAAGTTTGTTAAAGATATAGTTGTAAGAACAGCTGAAACAGTTATGGAAGAAAAGGAAACTAAACTTGATTACCTAGTAGGTACAATGATAGAAATTCCAAGGGCAGCTGTAACTGCTGATGAAATAGCTAAAGAAGCAGAATTCTTCTCATTTGGTACAAATGACTTAACTCAAATGACATTTGGATTCTCAAGAGATGATGCTGCTAAGTTCTTAAATGATTACTATGAAAGAAAAGTATATGAGCAAGATCCATTTGCTAAATTAGATCAAAATGGTGTTGGTCAATTAGTAAAGATGGCAGCTGAAAAAGGTAGAGCAACAAGACCAAATATTAAATTAGGTATCTGTGGAGAACACGGTGGAGATCCATCTTCAATAGAATTCTGCCACAATGTAGGATTAAACTACGTATCTTGTTCACCATTTAGAGTTCCAGTTGCTAGATTAGCTGCAGCTCAAGCTCAAGTTAAAAATCCAAGATAGTTAATATAAAAAAAAGGAAGTGGAGACACTTCCTTTTTAAAATTTAACGTTGTAGTACTTTTCTAAAATTATAATCATATTATTTACATATTCTAATTGGTTAGCAGTTCTTTCAAGTCCTTTCTCTAAGAGCGTAACAAAAGATTTTTTATTACATTTCTTTATGTTTTTATAGTAATCTCTAGAGATTTTCCAATATTTTTGTGGAAAGGCTAAATAGGCTAATATATATTTAAAATCTGAAGAAGTAAGAGTGTTTTCCTTAAGATAACTATTTAAGACATCTATAGTTATCTGTACATCCCAGTTTGTAGTTGGCCTTTTTAGCAATCGTCTTAAAAAATAAGATATATCATATGAACTATAATCATATTTACATTTATCAAAATCTATAATAAAAACATTATCTTTATCATCTATAATTATATTTTTGTTTACATAGTCTCCGTGACACAAAGATGTAGATAAATCAGAAGAATCTATAGTGGACGAAATTTCCAAGGACAATTTAGCTAAATCTAGATTATAATCAAGATTGTTCAAATAAATATTAGAAAATCTATCTTTTATATTATTTGCGTAATTAGCATTCTCTAAGAGTTGATTAAAGTGTTTACTTGTAGATAAATGAAAATCTTCAAGTCCTTCTCTTTTAGTACTACCTTCTATGGGAAAAAAGTTTTTTGAGACTTTATGTATTTTACCAAGTGTTTGACAAGAAAGATTTATGTGAGTAGAATTATCAAAGTCACATTTATCACCAGCAACCCACGGTGTTAATATAAAAATCATGTTGTTGAACAGTACAAATCTGGAGTTGTTTTTTGAAGGTAGTAATCTAGGAACATTTAAATTATTTCTGTATAACCACTCCATAGCAGAATACACAAAAAGCAAGCTTTCCTCATTATAATAAACTTTTTTTAAACAGTAGGAATTTCTTTCTGTTTCTATTTTAAAGACTGCTCTTTGTTTATCTGTATCTTTAAATTTAACCATAGATACAGATGCATTTTCTAATGAAAAAAGAGGTAATATATATTTTTTTATATTAGTTAAAGACAAGCCATCGTTATTAAATAAAAGTTTCTCAGAAGCCATAGAAATATCTCCTTATCTTAGTTTAATAATATATAATATTAGTTTTATTTTACAAATATACATAAGGTAGTGGTAGATTTCATATATTATTTAAATGTAGAGATTAAATAAAGGATTTTTGAGAAAAATATAGAATAAATATACTTGAGGTGAGTTAAATGGATATAAGAGAGAAAATAGAAAAATTTGAAAGCTTGACATTAGCTAAACAGGCTATATTAAGTGTAGATAGTTTAGGAAGAGAGGTTTTTGAAGAAAAAGATCCAATTAGAACTTGTTTTATGGTAGATCGAGATAGAATTATTCACTCAAAATCATTTAGGAGACTAAAACATAAGACACAGGTTTATATTAAAACTTTTGGTGATCATTATAGAACAAGGTTAACTCATACTCTAGAAGTGGCTCAAATAGGGAGAACTATAGGTGTTGGAATAGGGCTAAATGAAATTCTTATTGAAGCTATAGCTTTAGGTCATGATTTAGGTCATGTTGCATTTGCTCATAATGGAGAAGAAGTTTTATCTGAGTTCTTAGAAGGTGGATTTAGGCATAATGAGCAAAGTGTAAGAGTTGTTAAAAAATTAGAAAGAGACGGACGAGGTCTTAACTTAACTCATGAAGTTATAGATGGGATATTAAATCATAGTGGTCTAAGTGAGGGAATAAATAAAGCTAAAACTTTAGAAGGTAGAATTGTTCAATACAGTGATAAGATTGCCTATTTAAATCATGATATAGATGATTCTATAAGAGCAAAGTTATTAAGTGAAGATGATTTACCTAAGGAGGTAATAAATGTTTTAGGAAAATCTCATTCAGAAAGAATAGAAGTGTTAATATCGGATATGATAAAAGAAACTATAACAAACTTAGAGAATGATATCTATGAAGTAGGTCAAAGTAATGAAGTAAAAGAAGCAATGGTGGAACTAAGAAAATTTATGTTTGCTAATATATATTTAGGTGATGTTCTTAAAGTTGAAAGAGATAAAGCAAAATTTATATTACATCAGTTATTGGAATATTATTGTAAACATGAGGAAAAACTACCAGAGTTATATAGAAAAATTGCTAGCGAAGAAGGCTTAAAAAGAGCTGTAGCAGATTATATAGCTGGTATGAGTGATGATTATTGTATAGGTATATTTAATGAGTTATTTGTACCAAAGTTTGTTATCTTTTAAAAATGTTGTATAATTTTAATTTTTTGGGCAGAATAAAATTTGTAAAATAAAAAAGGATTTTTAAAATTAAAATAGAATTATAAATTAGAATAACGACAAAATATTAGTAATTTATTTTTAATATTAAATTTTTATATTAAAAAAAGAAGGATTTTAACTTTAAATGTCGAATTTCATACAAAGTAATTAATAAAATTTATTAGGTAAGGAGGGAGTCTCCTTGCAGATTTCAGAAGAGATTCTAGAAAGAATTAAAAATGAGAATGATATTGTTGAGGTGATTTCGGAGACTGTAAGGCTTAAAAGGTCTGGAAGAAATTTTATGGGATTATGTCCATTTCATAATGAAAAGTCACCTTCATTTTCTGTCTCGCAAGATAAGCAGATATATAAATGCTTTGGATGTGGAGAAGCAGGGAATGTAATAAGCTTCGTTATGAAGAATAGAAACATGTCATTTTTAGATGCTGTAAAATATTTAGCTGCTAGAGCGAATATTACATTAGAACTCCAAAATGAAAAAAAGGATAAGAGATTACAAAAAAAAGAATTATTATATAGAGTAAATCTAGAAGCGGGGAAATTCTTTTTTTCTAATTTGATGAGTAATAATACTGCAAAGGAATATTTCTTAAACAGAGGCATCAAACTAGAAACTATTAGAAGTTTTGGATTAGGTTATGCCAATAATAGTTGGAATAGCCTTATGAATCATTTAAAACGAAAAAACATATCTGAACAGCTAATGATCGAGGCAGGATTACTTTCTGTAAACCCTGAAAAAAATAGGAAATATGATAGATTTAGAAATCGAGTTATGTTTCCAGTATTTGATTATAGAGGTAAGGTAATAGGATTTGGTGGAAGAGTATTAGATGATTCAAAGCCTAAGTATTTAAATTCTCCAGAAACATTGATTTTTCAAAAAGGTACTAATTTGTACGGCTTAAATTTTGCTTTAAAGCATAATATGAAAGAGAGATATTTTATCATTGTTGAAGGATATATGGATTTAATTACGTTACATCAATATGGTATAACAAATGTTGTAGCATCTTTAGGTACAGCTCTTACTATTAATCAAGCAAGACTTCTTAAGAGATATGCAGATAAGGTAGTAATATCTTATGATGCGGATATAGCTGGACAAATGGCAACTATGAGAGGACTTGAGATTTTAAGGACAGCTGGCTTTGATGTTAGAGTATTATCAATACCACAAGGGAAAGATCCTGATGAATTTGTGAGAAGTAATGGCAAAGAGGCATTTTTAAAATTAATTAATTCTGCAGCACCTTTAATAGACTATAGACTTAAAAAGGCTGAAGAAGGAATAGATTTTAAAAATAGTCAATCAAGTATTTTATATGCTAAAAAGGTCATGGATATATTATCGGATTTAGATCCACTAGAAAAGGATGTTTATGTAAAAAAAGCTTCAGAAAATACTGGAATTAAGGAGCAAATTTTATATGATATGCTAAGTAAGCGGATTAATGATAGCAATGATGGAAATAATATGAATAACAAGGAAGAAAGTGGAACAAAATTATATATAGAGCCTGGATTTTTGAAGGCTGAAAGATCTTTGTTGAAGCTTATCTTAGAAAATAATGAATATTTAGACATTATAGAAGAAAAGTTAGATGAAAATGACCTAGTATTGCCAGAACATAAATTAATTTTCACTATTATTAAAAGAGCTAAAGGGGAAAATAAAGATAATGTAGTATCTTTTATTGAGTCTCAGCTTAATAATACGGAAAGTATAAAAGAATTTATAAAAATTAAAGATATTAATTTGTTTTATGTTGAAGATATAAAAGGATTAATAGAGGATTATATCAATGAAATTACTAATTATAAATTGAAACAAAGGATAGAAGAGTTGAAAAAACAACAAAAAATTCTTGAAAATCAAGGGAAGATTGAAGAATCTATATCATTAGCTATTGAGTTAGCTAAAATTAGTAAAGAACTTAAAAGAAGAAAATTGAATTAGGATAATGTACTGGAAGGAGGTAATTAAGTAGTGGAAGAAAAGACTAAAGCAGCTTCAAATAAGAAGAAAGACGTCCAAGATAGAAATGGAAAGATGTCTATAGTAAAGAACCTACTTGATAAAGGAAAAAAGGCAGGGGTATTAACATACAAAGAGATAATGGATGAAATAGACCATGTTGATTTAGAACCTGAACAAATTGAAAAAATTTATGAGGTTCTTGAATCGATGGGAATAGAAGTTCAAGGTCAAGCAGTGGAGGCTGAGATTGTAGAAGAAGAATTAGATCTTACTATACCAGAAGGTATTGCTATAGATGACCCTGTTAGAATGTATCTAAAGGAAATAGGTAAGGTTCCTCTTCTTTCATCAGAAGAAGAGATGGAACTTGCAAAAAGAATAGAAGAAGGGGACCAATATGCTAAGAAAAAATTGGCAGAGGCGAACCTTAGACTAGTTGTAAGTATAGCTAAAAGATATGTAGGAAGAGGTATGCTTTTCTTAGACTTAATTCAAGAAGGGAACCTTGGACTAATTAAAGCTGTAGAGAAATTTGATTTCCGTAAAGGCTTTAAGTTTTCAACGTATGCTACTTGGTGGATTAGGCAAGCGATAACAAGAGCTATAGCAGACCAAGCTAGAACAATAAGAATTCCAGTTCATATGGTTGAAACAATAAATAAACTTATAAGAGTACAAAGGCAATTACTTCAAGAACTTGGAAGAGATCCATATCCAGAAGAAATATCAAAGGTTATGGACTTACCAGTTGATAAGGTAAGAGAGATACAAAAAATTGCTCAAGAGCCAGTTTCATTAGAAACACCAATAGGTGAAGAGGAAGATTCACATTTAGGTGATTTTATACCAGATGATGATGCACCAGCACCAGCAGAAGCTGCTGCATTTACAATGTTAAAGGAACAATTAATAAATGTTCTAGATACATTAACACCAAGAGAAGAAAAGGTACTAAGACTTAGATTTGGATTAGATGATGGTAGAGCAAGAACTCTTGAAGAAGTAGGTAAAGAGTTTAATGTTACTAGAGAAAGAATAAGACAGATTGAAGCTAAGGCTTTAAGAAAACTTAGACATCCTTCAAGAAGCAAAAAGCTTAAGGATTACTTAGACTAGTGAAATAGCACCTAAAACCGGTGCTATTTTATTGGTTAAATTTATAAGAAATAAAATTCGAAAAATAACATAATTTATATTTAAAGAAGTTAAGATATTAGAAGTTTCCTAATGTTTTAACTTCTTACTAGATTAAGGATTAAAAGCTAATATTTACAAAAAATAGAGCGCAGAGGTAATAATAATGGATAAAAGTAAAAGAATTGAATTTATAGTATCAAATCTAGAAAAGGTAACTACATTAGCAGATATAGGAACAGACCATGGATATGTACCACTACTTGCTTTAAGAAATGAACTATGCGAGAAGGCTATAGCTTGTGACATAAATAAAGAGCCATTAGCAAAAGGAAAACTAAATGCTATTTTAGAGGGAATAGATGATAAAATAGAGTTTAGATTAGGAAATGGATTTGAACCTTTAAACATTAATGAAGTAGAAGAGGTTGTAATAGCTGGAATGGGAGGAAATCTTATTAGAGATATAATTCAGAAAGATTTAAATAAAGTAGCTTCATGCAACTACTTAGTACTTATTCCAGCACAAAATCCAGAGGTTTTAAGAGAATATCTTTATAAAAATGATTTTGAAATAATTAAAGAAGATTTATGTTTTGATGAAGGTATTTATTATGAACTATTCAAGGTGAGAAAAGCTGAAGGTCAGGCAACAGAACTAGATAGCATATACTATGAAATAAGTCCAATGTTATTAAGAAGTAAACATCCATTAATGAAAGAGTATATTGATTATAAAATAGATGAATACAACAGGATTCTAGGTTTTATTACAGATGATAGTGAGTCAGCAATAAAGAGAAAAGCTGAAGTTTCTGAAAAAATAGAGATAATAAGTAGAATGAAAAAATATTTATAGGTGATAATATGAAAAAGGTAAAAGAAATTATAGAGGTTATGGAAACCTTAGCTCCTACTTTTTTAAAAGAAGATTTTGATAATGTAGGTCTTATGGTAGGAGATAGAGAAAAGGAAGTAAAAAAAGTTTTAGTAGCATTAGATTGTACATTGAAAGTAGTTCAAGAAGCAAAAGATAATAATGTAGATTTAATAATAACTCATCATCCTCTTATTTTTAGACGCCCTAATAATATAACTACTGATACTCTTCAAGGTAAAAAAATAATTGAGCTTATAAAAAATAATATCAGTCTTTATTCAAGCCATACTAATTTAGATTCTGCAAAAAAAGGGTTAAATGATAGTATACCAGGTTTGTTAGGATATGACACATCAGAGATTCTAGAGACTAATAAAAGAGATTCGGAAGCAGGTCTTGGAAGGTTAGTTAAATTAGAGAAAGCTACTACATTAGAGGATATTATTAATAAGGTTAAGGCTACCTTTAATATTAATAATTTAAGAGTAGTTAAAGGAAAAGATGAAGTAAATAAGATTGCTATTATTAATGGAAGTGGGCAAGATTTTATAGGAAGAGCCATAAGTAAGGGTGCTGATTGTATTATAACAGGTGATACTACATATCATTTTGCTTCAGACTATAAAGAGATGGGAATAAATATAATTGATGCTGGTCATTTTGCTTCAGAACAAATTGTATTCTTTAATGTAATGAAAAATATTATAGATAAATTTAATGATGTAGAATTTATATTATCAAAGGTTGAAGAAGATCCATATACATTTTTATAAATTATATTAATTACGTAAAATTTAAAATTGTAGTAATAAGATAAATAGGTAAAGACATATTATAAACTATAGTAATTAGTAAGGTTGGTATTATGTCGAAGAAAACTGATTGGGGAAAAGTATTTAGGGAGACTGTTAATGATATAATATGTGCTATTAAGACGCCATCAGCTAAGCCAAGGCAACCAAGTTGTCCAAATCCAGCGGCAAGGTTATGTATATTTGTGCTTATTGGAATAACACTATTATTTTCAGGAATAGGTATCTATAGTTGGATAATTCTAATCATGTTGTTCATAATTCTATATTTTGTTTAAAAAAACTATTTGTCAGAATTGAATATGTGTGATATTATATTTCTTGCGAGTGGTACATGCAATCGCTGCTAGCTCTAGAAGCTAGGAGAGGAAAGTCGGAGCTCCATAGGGCGATGGTGCTGGTTAACGGCCAGTCAAGGTGACTTGAAGGATAGTGCAACAGAGATATACCGCCAGAAGGCTTTTAGCCTGAGTTCACTTAGTGACTGGTAAGGATGGAAAGGCGAGGTAAGAGCTCACCAGCATGGTGGTGACATCATGGCTATGTAAACCCCACCTGGAGCAAGACCGAGATGTAGCATATGGGTGGCCCGTCCCGCTACGTGGTGTGTCGCTTGAGCTTACTGGCAACAGTAAGCCTAGATAGATGATTGCTTAATACAGAACTCCGCTTACGGACTATCTCGCAACCGTGATGAACACTAGGTTTACGCCTAGTGTTTTTCTTTTGTTGCAATAAAAGAAAAACAATTATATTAGTACTATATAATTTCAAAATGATTATAAATAAGGAAGGTAATACTTAAAAATATTATATAATTCAGAAAAAATATAGTTTTTACAATAAAAGTTAAGAAAATTTATAGTGAAATTATAAATATATTTAACGAAATGAATAAAAATAACAAAGATGTTTAAAAGTAATGATTATTTTGTAGCAATTTGCTATAATGTGATAAATGATTTCTTTTGGGTTAGGTGAGTTATGAAAAAAAATATAAAAAAAGTTATAGGTTTATTATTTTTATTTATTTGTGTATTTAGTAATAATGTATACTCATCAAATAAGTATGGTAATATTAATTTTCAAAGTATAACAATAGATGACGGATTATCACAATCATTAGCAGAGTATATATATCAAGATAGTTTAGGATATATATGGATAGGAACTAATGATGGATTAAATAGATATAATGGAAATGAGTTTAAGGTATATAAAAATATAAAAAATGATGAAAATACTATTAGTAATAATATGATTAGCTCATTAGTTGAAGATAGTGATAAAAATTTGTGGATAGGTACAGATGGTGGCTTAAATAAAATGAACTTAAATACTGGTGAGATAACTAGATATTTAGTTTCTGAAGAGGACAAGCTATACTCTAATACTGTTGTAGATGAATTACTAATTGATTCTAAGGGTAGACTTTGGGTATGTACTATTAACGGTCTTAATTTATATGATAGTGAAAATGATAATTTTATTAAAGTAGCATCTGATTATCTAGAGAATAAGGGAATTCAGGATATTATTGAAGATGGTGAAGGAAATATTTGGGTGTCTACAAGAGATGGTTTGTTTAAATATAATCATGAAAAAAAATCTGTTGAAAGTTTCTATCATGATGAAAATGATAAAAATACGATAAGTGAAAATAATATTTTTTCTCTTCATTATAGTAATAATGAATTATGGATTGGGACTAAAACTGGTGGACTAAATATTATGAATCTAAAAGATTATAGTATTAAAAAATATGTTCATGATTCTAATAATCCTAAATCAATACCAAGTAATCTTATAAGAGACATAATAAGAGATAAAGACGGAAATATATGGTTAGCTACAGATCAAGGGTTAGCTTCATTTGATGAGAAGAATGAAACTTTTTATACATATAAAAAGAACACAGACAAGTATAGTATATGTGATGATAATGTTATTAATTTATATCAAGATAATTTAGGAGTAATTTGGGTAGGAACATTTGGTGGAGTAAGTAAGTTCTTTCCTAATAATGATTTTAGGGTATATAGAAATGATCCTACAGATAATAACTCATTAAGTAGTAGTAGTGTATGTGGTATATATGAGGATGATGAAGGAAATGTTTGGATTGGAACATTTAATGCAGGAGTAAATAAAGTTAGCGAAAATGAAGTAACTAGGTTTTTTAATGATGTCAATGAGTCTAACAGTTTAAGTAGTAATAGGATAAAAGACATAACAGGAATAGGAAATGAAATTTGGATAGCTACAGATAATGGATTAAATAAATATGATAAAGCTACAGGAAGGTTTACTGTATATAAGAAAACAGAAGATGAGAATAGTGTAATAAACAATGAAATAAGAGTTTTACATATTGATAAAGATGGCATTCTATGGATAGGAACTAGAGGGGGAATATCTACATTAGATAGACAAGGAAAGTTTACTTCGTATAATGAAGTTTTAGAGAAGAATGGAGTATATGAGAAAACGGTAAGTGCAATTTACGAAGATAGTGAGGGGATAATGTGGTTTGGCCTTGGAAATGATGGCGGGCTTGTAAAATATAATAAAGAAACTGGAGAGGTTAAGAATTATTTAAGCGATGATAATAAAAATTCTTTAAGTTTTAATAATGTAAGATCTATATCGGAAGATAGTAGCGGAAATATATGGATAGGGACTCAAGATGGGTTAAACAAACTAAATAAGAATACAGAAGAATTTACAGTATATTTATATAATGATGGATTATCTAATAGCTTTATTTATGGAGTGTTAGTAGATGATTATGATAATATTTGGGCTACAACTAATTATGGACTATCAATGTATGATCAGAGTGAAGATAAATTTGTAAGGTACTATGAAGCAGATGGACTTGCTACCAATGAGTTTAATGGATTCTCATATCATAAAAATAAAAATGGTGAAATTTATGTAGGAGGAGTAAATGGAGTAACTAAATTTAATCCATTAGAACTTCAACTTAAAATGGGTACAAGCAATGTGATTGTAGATAGTATAAAAACAAGTGGTGGAACGGAAGTTACTTTAAGAGACAATGTTGTTTTAGAGTATGATTCAAGAGAGTTATATATAAAGTTCTTTATTCCAGAGTATAAAAATATGAGTCAAATGCAGTATGCTTATAAATTAGAGGGTATGGATAGTGAATGGGAATTTTCAGGTACTGAAAATTATGCAAGATATGCAAATCTTCCACCAGGAAAATATAAAATGCTTATGGCAGGAAGAAATTATAATGGTGTTTGGTCTGATGTTTCGAGTGTAGATATAAAGGTTAAAAACTCAATTTTTAAGACTCCTGTTGCATATTATATATATATATTTATATTGTTTGGAATAATATATTTCTTTTATAATCAGGTAAAGATTTTAGATTCTCTAGTAACTCAAAGAACTCAAGAGTTAAATAATAAGCTTCATGAAAATAAGAAGCTGTATAAGAGACTTATAGAAGCAGAGCAGTACAAAAATAATTATTTTGTAAACTTATCTCATGAGCTTAGGACACCGTTAAATGTAATTTTATCGATAGAGCAATTAATAAGGTCTTTAGTTAAATCAGGAAAGAGAATAGATAATGAAAAGATGGAAGGATATATGAATACTTTGGGAGGAAACTCAAAGAGGCTCTTAAATCTTATAAATAATATTATAGATACATCTAAAATAGATTCAGGATCATATAAGCTAAACAAAGAAGAGACTGACATAGTTTCTCTTGTAGAAGATACAGCATTATCTATGGTTGAACTTGCAAGATCAAAAGGGATAGAGTTAATTGTTGATCCAGAAATAGAAGAGTTAACTATAAGTTGTGATAAGTTAGATATTGAAAGATGCATAGTTAATTTGATTGGAAATGCCATAAAATTTACAGAATCAGAAGGTACTATAACTGTTGCTGTTGATGAGTTGGAAGATAAGGTTAGAATATCTGTTAAAGATACAGGTGTCGGAATAGATGAGAAATATCATAAGAGTATTTTTGATAGATTTGGGCAAGTGTATGATGTTTCATCAGAAGATTTTGGAGGAAGTGGATTGGGATTAACATTAACTAGAAATTTAATTAATCTTCATGGAGGAGAGATTAAGGTATTTAGTAAAGTTGGAGAAGGTAGTGAATTTATTATATTATTACCTATTGAATAGTAGGTAGAATATATGGATTAAGTAAAACGAGAATGAGAGAATAACATTTACAGGGTATGTAGATGTTATTCTTTTTTGTAAACTTTAATAATTTTATGTGCCTTGAACATACTAAAAGGGAGTATTTAGTGTAGGAAGTAAAAAATTATGATACCGATATAGAGATGCTTTAAGGAAAATTGATAAGTTAAATACTAACAGGGCTTTGAATATTAGAGCATATAAAAGAGATAGCGGGATAATAATACAAAAATAATATGATGGTTATAGTTTATATGTAGGTAGTTTTGAAAAAGAGATATTTATCTTAATTAGAAATAATGAATTGAAAAGTTTTTGAATGTAGTGGAGAGAAAAGCTTTTTAGTGTAATATTAGTACATTCACTATAATTAGGAATAAATAAATATATTAAATCTAGAATTTCTAAATAAGTATTGTAAAAATAAAAATAATAAGCTATTATTAAAATATAAAAAAGTGCATATAAAATATACATTAAAATGGAGGATATAATATGAGTTTATTTTTAGGGAAAATACATTATTGGTTATTTAATAAAATACAATGGTTTGAAATTTTAGAGGAAGATATTATAGAGGTAGCAAAAGAAGAGGGTATATATACAGATGAAATAAGAGATAAAATAAATAAAAGGTATGGAGAAAAGTTACCTAATAAACCTCTAGAAGATATGATTGATACTGGAAATATTCATGGATGGTTACAATCTAAAATAAATTCAGCTGAAGGAAGAATGGCAGCATGGATTTCAGAGATAATAAATAATTCAGAAAAGGGAATAAATAAAATAGAAAGAGTTTATATAAACCAAGGAATAAAGGCTGCTAGGGAGGTAGTAGCAGAAGGAAAAAGCTTTGAAAAGGCAGAAGAATTATATAATTTAATGAATGATTATATTTTAGATGGAATGCCTTGTGATAGAGTTAATGAAATAATTGACTCCTCAGAAGAAATGATTAAATGGACTAGAAGAATTTGCGTACATAAAGATATTTGGAATGCAGAAAATATTGATGTTAAATATTTTTATGATTTTAGAGGATTATGGATAAAAGCTTTTATAAGTGAGTTAAATAAAGACTTTGAATACATAGAAATAGATAATGGCACAAGAGTAATAAGAAAAGCCTAATGGAGGATAATATTATGATAACTAAAACAGATATAATAGCAGATGTATTAAAGAAGAATAAAAATGCAGAAGAAATTTTAAGGAATTTTGGTATGGGATGTTTAGGATGTCCGTCAGCGTCTATGGAAAGCTTGGAAGATGCTTGTAATATTCATGGATTAGATCTTGATGAGGTACTAAAAAAATTAAATGAATAAATAAGTAGTAAAAATCACCTTGAAAAAGAGGTGATTTTTTTGTTTTCCTATAAATTTATAATAAACCTTAGAATTTCGATAGAAGAGTTAAGAATTTTGTATGGAGTATATAAAGAGGACAAACTATAATTTAAAATGTAAACATTAACAAAGAGAGAATTTAGTGTGGAGGGATAAGAATGAAAAAGGTTAAAAAGTTAGTTGCATTAGCTGTTGCATCAATAATGGTTATGGGAGTATTAACAGGATGTGGATCATCAAATGAATCTTCAGATAAGGGTGGAGAAAATACAACAACTGAAACTGGAGATCAAGATACAGCAGAAAAAACAATAAAGGTTGGGGTGTGTTTATATAAATTTGATGATACTTATATATCAACAGTCCGTCAAAATTTAACTAAAATTCAAGAAGAAAATAAGGGGAAAGTTGAATTTGAGTTCTTTGATGGAAAAGGTGACCAATCTGTACAAAATGATATGATTGATACATTACTTCAAAAGAATTATGATCTTTTAATGGTAAATTTAGTTGATATAGGTGCTGGACAAACCGTTGTAGATAAGATAAAAACTTCAGGAGTTCCTGTTGTATTATTTAACAGAGAACCATCTGTAGATGTAATTAAGTCTTATGAAGATGCTGTATTTGTTGGAACTAATGCATCAGAAGCTGGTGTAATGCAAGGTAAGATATTAAGCGATTTATGGAATGCAAATAAAGATGCTATAGATAAAAATAAAGATGGTGTAATGCAATATGTTATGTTCCAAGGGGAACCAGATAATCCAGAGGCAGTTGCTAGAACTAAATATTCAGTAGAAACTATTGAAGAAGCTAGTATAAAGACTGAAAAATTAGAGCTTCAACCATGTAACTGGCAACAAGACCTAGCACAAACTACAATGGAAGCTTGGCTTGCAAATCATGGAGATAAAATAGAAGTTGTAATAGCAAATAATGACGGGATGGCATTAGGAGCTGTGGCTGCGCTACAAAATCAAGGATATAACAAAGGTGATGAATCTAAGTTTATACCAGTTGTTGGAGTTGATGCTGTAGATGCTGCTAAAGATTATATAGAAAAAGGATATATGACAGGTTCAGTATTACAAGATGCTGAAGGTATGGCAAAGGCACTTTATGAAATAGGAATGAATTTAGCTCAAGATAAGAGTGCTATCGATGGAACTTCATATGAATTTGATGATACAGGAGTTTCAGTAAGAATTCCTTACCAACCATATGTAAAATAGAATTTAAAATATTAAAGCTGCATGGCGTTTAATCGCTATGCAGTTGCAATAAATAAGAAGAGTGGTGAGAGACAATGGCAGAAGTAAAATACATACTTGAGATGATGAATATAAGTAAGAGCTTCCCAGGTGTAAAAGCTTTAGACGGAGTACAGTTAAAAGTTAGACCAGGAAGTGTACATGCATTGATGGGAGAAAATGGTGCAGGTAAATCTACTCTAATGAAATGCCTTTTTGGTGTTTATATAGAAGATGATGGGGAAATTTATCTTGATGGACAAAAAGTTAAGTTTTCAAATCCTAAGCAAGCCATGGATAATGGTGTTGCAATGGTTCATCAAGAGTTAAATCAAGTATTGCAAAGAGATGTAATGGACAATATTTGGCTTGGTAGATATCCAGGTAAGAATGGTGTTATTGATTCGAAAAAAATGCTTGAGGAAACTGAAAAAGTTTTTAAAGAGCTAGATATAGATGTTAATCCTAAGATAAAGATGGCTAAGCTATCAGTATCACAAAGACAAATGGTTGAAATTGCAAAAGCCGTTTCATATAACGCTAAGGTTTTAGTATTAGATGAACCTACGTCTTCATTAACTAAGCAAGAGGTAGATCATTTATTTAGAATAATAAATAAGCTTCGAGATAGAGGTTGCGGAATAATATATATATCACATAAAATGGAAGAAATTTTAGAAATATCAGATGATGTTACTATCATGAGAGATGGTAAATGGGTAGATACTTTGAGTGCTAATAATCTTACAACAGATAAGATTATAAAGCTTATGGTAGGACGTGACTTAACAAATCGTTTTCCTCCTAAAACCAATAAACCGGCTGATGTAATAATGGAGGTTAACAATTTAACAGGAACTTACGAACCAGCAGTAAAGAATGTTTCTTTCAAATTGAAAAAAGGAGAAATTTTAGGAGTAGCAGGTTTAGTAGGTTCAAGAAGAACAGAGCTTCTAGAAACAATCTTTGGAATTAGACATCATAGTGAAGGTGATATAAAACTACATGGTAAAGCTGTTGATAATAAAGATTCAAGGATAGCTATAAAAAATGGTTTTGCGTTGTTAACTGAAGAACGTAGAGCGAATGGTATCTTTGGAGGATTAGATATAAAGTTTAATAGTATAATTGCCAATATTGATAATTATTCAAAATTTGGGGTTTTAAATGATAAGAAAATGAATGAAGATACTAAGTGGACTATTGATAGTATGCGAGTTAAGACTCCTGGTCAAAAAACACTTATAAAGACTTTATCAGGTGGAAATCAACAAAAAGTAATTATAGGAAGATGGCTTTTAACAAAACCGGAAGTGTTACTTTTAGATGAACCTACAAGAGGAATTGATGTTGGAGCTAAATATGAAATATATCAATTAATAATTGATTTAGCAAATAAGGGTAAGGGAGTTATAGTAGTTTCTTCAGAAATGCCTGAACTACTAGGTATTTGTGATAGAATTCTTGTAATGTCAAATGGTAGGTTAGCAGGTGAAGGTAAACCGGAAGACTTAACACAAGAAAAGATTATGGCTTTAGCGGCAAAATATATTTAGGATTGAGGTGTAACTTATGGAAAAAGCTAAATTAAACAAACAGTCATTAGAAAATTTCTTTTTAAATTACGCATTATATATAGTTTTATTTATAATGATTTTATTCTTTATAGTAAAAGAACCATCGTTTTTATCAGTAAAAAACTTTACTAATATATTAACTCAAGCATCTACTCGTGGAATAATGGCACTTGGAGTAGCTGGACTTATAGTATTACAAGGAACAGACCTTTCAGCAGGACGTATATTAGGCTTAACTGCTGTTATATCAGCGTCATTATTACAATCAACTACTTATGCATCTAGAATGTATCCAGATTTAAAAGCATTACCACTAATTATTCCTTTTATTGTAGCTATGGTAGTAGGAGGAATCTTTGGAGCTATAAATGGATTTGGAGTAGCAAAGCTTAAGCTACATGCATTTATAATTACATTAGGAACACAACTTATAGCTTATGGTATAACTTGTATTTATGTAGATAGACCACCACTAGGAGCTCAACCAGTTGCTAACTTAGATGAAAGATATAGTAACTTTGTAAATGGTTCTTTAAGCATTGGTTCAGTAGATATACCATACTTAATATTCTATTTAGCAATAGCAGCTATTATTATGTGGTTTATATGGAATAAGACTAAGCTAGGTAAAAATATGTTTGCTATAGGTGGAAATCCAGAGGCAGCTGCAGTTTCTGGTGTTAATATTGTAAAGAATATGATGATAATATTCATAATAGCAGGAGCACTTTATGGAGTTGCAGGATTCTTAGAAGCAGCAAGAGCTGGATCAACATCAACAATGACAGGATTTAACTATGAGCTTGACGCTATATCAGCTTGCGTTGTTGGAGGGGTATCTTTCTCAGGCGGTGTTGGAACAATACCAGGAGTTTTAATCGGTGCAGTTTTATTACAAGTAATAAACTATGGTTTAAACTTCGTAGGAGTAAATGCTTATTGGCAATATATTATAAGAGGATTAATAATTATTATTGCGGTATCACTTGACGTAAGAAAATATTTAGCTAAAAAATAATTTAATATAGAAAGACATATAAAAACTAAAATTAAGGAGGCAAGTTAATGGAGACAGAAGAAATAAAAAATAATGAAGAAAAGAAAACCGTTAGAGATACTCTATATGGAAGAATAGATGTCTCAGTTAATACAATGGATAAAGTAATAGCTGGACTTATGATAGCTCTTGTTGCTTCAATAATTTTAGGAGTTATAATATAACATTAAAGATCCCTAGTGGTATAGAAAATTTCTCTATATCGCTAGGGATTTTTTTGTGCAAAAAAAACTGTAATGTGATATATTATAATATATGTAATATTATGGTGAAAGTATTTGGACAATTAAATTCATATTTGCAAGGGAGGAGATTCTTATGAGTTTATATACTATTATGGTAGTTGATGATGAAGAAGAGATAAGACTTGGAATAATAAAGAAAATACAGTGGGAAGAGTATGGATTTAAGGTTATAGGTGATGCAGAAAATGGACAAGAGGCATTAGAAAAAGCAGAAAAACTTAGACCTGATATAGTTATGACAGATATTAAGATGCCATTTATGGATGGATTAGAATTAGGAAGAGAATTAACTAAAAAAATGCCTGAGAGTAAAATTATTATATTTTCAGGTTCAGATGATTTTGAATATGCTCAAAAAGCTATAAAGATTAATGTTATTGAGTATGTATTAAAACCAATAAATTCAAATGAATTAATAGAAATATTAAAAAGATTAAAAGTTAAATTAGATAAAGAATATGATGAAAAAATAAATTTAGAAAGCCTTCATAATCATTATTTAGAAAGTTTGCCAATCTTAAGGGAACAGTTTTTAGCTTCTGTAATAGAGGGAAGACAAAATAAAGCAAGTTTTATAAGTGAATGTGATAAATTAGGGGTAGATTTAAAATGTAAACATTTAGCTGTATCTATAATTGAGGCGGAAAATGAAGAAGATAATTGTTCGAATTTAGAAAATAGAGAAGAGCATATTATTAATATTAGTATAAAAAAACTATTAGAAGAAGAAATAAATAAATATTGTAGAACTACATCATTTATTTACTATGGTAAAGTAATTGGTGTTTCACTATTTGATAAAAGAGAAGATATTAAATTATTAATTGAAGGATTAACTAATTTTTCGAATATTTATAAAAAAATTCTTGGAATAAAGGTTTCAATAGGGTTAGGGAATATAGTTAATAGTCCGTATGAGTTAAACAGATCTTATATTGGAGCTCAAGATGCGGTAAATTACAAATTCTTATTTGGAACAGGAAAGGTAATTTATATTGGGGATGTAGAGCCTGATAAATATGTAGAATTAAAATTTACGGAGCAAGATGAACGTAAGCTATTAGATACAATAAAAGTTGCAGAAGAAAGTGCAATTGAAGAATTAATAAGTAAATTATTTAAAAAAACTGAAGAGGTAGTACTGGATTTGGACAAGTATAAAATTTATTTGTTAGAGATAAATATAGCAATGATTAAACTTATCCAAAGTTATAATTTAGATATAAGTGATATTTATGGAGAAGGCTTTAATCCTTATAGTATAGTTGAGGATTTTAATTCTTTAGAGGAAGCAAAAAAATGGGTTACTGATAAAGCTATAAAGATTAATTTAAATATAGGAAAAGAGAGAATGAACTCATCCAAATTACTAGTAGAAAAGGCTAAAGATTATATAAATAACAATTTTGCTGATTATGATTTATCTGTAGAGAAGTTGTGTGACTATCTTCATGTAAGTCCAACTTACTTTTCTACTATATTTAAAAGAGAAACTGAAATGAATTTTGTAAATTATCTTACTTCAATACGATTAGAAGAAGCTTTAAGACTATTAAAGACAACAGATGACAAGACATATATAATTGCTGCAAAAGTAGGATATCAAGAAGCAAACTATTTTAGTTATGTATTTAAAAGAAAGTATGGAATTGCTCCATCTAGGTATAGAAGGAATTAAAATATGAAAAGAATTTTAAACTTTCTATTAGAAAAAATAAGAGATAGATATGATCATGCTAGTATTAGGTACATTATTTCATTCTCATTTACTGTTGTTGCAGTAGTAGGGATGCTAATTGTCGGAGTATCATTTTATTTGAAGTCTATACACACAACAGAAACTATGGTTTTAGAAAATAATAAGGCGATGATAGAACAAGTAAATTTGAACTTAGATAGTTATTTACGTAATATGATGAAAGTATCTGATGGAATATATTATAACGTAATAAAAAGAAAAGATTTGGCAACTGAAAATATAGATAAAGAAATGGATCTCCTATATGAAACTAATAAAAGTTCGCTTGTTAGTATTTGTTTGTTTTCTGAATATGGAGAAGTAATAGCAGCATCACCTATTGCTCAATTAAAAAGTTCTATAGATCCAAGAAATAGTGAATGGTTTATTAGCGCAGTAGATAGAAGAGAAAATTTGCATTTTTCCACTCCTCATGTACAGAATTTATTTGTAGATAACAACTATAAATATAGGTGGGTAGTTTCATTAAGCAGATCTGTAGAGCTTACTTATGATGGAAAGATAGTTCCAGGAGTTTTACTGGTTGATATGAACTTTAGTGGGATTGAACAAATATGTAAAAATATAGATATGGGTAAGTCAGGATATGTTTATCTCATAGATGGAAATGGTGAGATAATATATCATCCTAGGCAACAACTAATTTATTCAAATTTAATTCAAGAAAATACAAAGGAAAGTGCTACTTATGAAGATGGAAATCATATTGAAGAGTTCTTAGGTGAAAAAAGAATAATAACTGTAAAAACAGTAGGATATACAGGATGGAAAATAGTTGGGGTAAAACCAATGAATGAACTTTCAAAAAATTATATTCAAGTTGGCATATTCGCTATTTTTATATTGATTGCAGTAATTTTTATTCTTGTAGCAGTTAATATCTTTGTATCAACTAGAATTACAAGTCCTATAAGGTCTTTAGAGAAGTCAGTAAATGACTTAGAAAATGGTATAATGGATGTAGATATTTCTATAAAAGGGTCTCCAGAAATAAAGCATTTAGGCAAAGCTATAAAATCAATGGTTAAAAATATGAGAAAGCTTATGGACGATATAGTCGTTGAGCAAGAAGCTAAAAGAAAAAGCGAATTAAACGCCTTACAAGCGCAAATTAACCCACATTTTTTATATAATACTTTGGATTCAATTATATGGATGATTGAAAATGAGAAATACGATGGTGCTGTAGTTATGGTTACTGCACTAGCAAGGCTTTTTAGAATAAGTTTAAGCAAGGGAAAAAATATAATATCTTTAAGAGATGAGTTAGAACATGCTAAAAACTACCTAACTATACAAAATATAAGGTATAAGAATAGATTTGATTATTATATTGAAGCAGATGAATCTATATTAGATTTAGCATGTATAAAGCTAGTAATTCAGCCGCTGATTGAAAATGCTATATATCATGGTATGGAATTCATGTATGGAGATGGAGAAATAGTAGTAAAAGCATACACAAAAAATAAAACCCTATACATAGATATAATCGATAATGGATTAGGAATGACGGAGGAGGCTGTAAATAAACTGCTTACTAATGAGAGCAACTCGAAAAAAGGTTCTGGTATAGGATTGAGAAATGTTAACGAAAGAATAAAGCTTTATTTTGGAATTGATTATGGATTAGATATATATAGTGAGCCTGATGAAGGAACAACTATTAGAATTCGTATGCCTAAAATAACTTATAGTGAATATTTATTGAAGGAGGAAAATAGATGAGAGTAAGAAAAAAACAGTACTTAATACTTGCAATATTGATTTCAAGTCTATTTTTCTTAATTATATTAAGTAAGAATTTTATCTATGAAGAGGATAATAAGGTGTATAGAATTTCAGTTATTATACGAGGAAAAAATAGTGAGAGTTGGATGATAACAAAAGAGGGGATTGACCAAGCCGCACTTGATATGAATGTAGATATAAGCTTTATTACTTTATCAGAGGAAAATAATCTAGAAGAACAAGAAAAATTAATAAAAAGGGAGATAGATGATGGTGTTGATGCTCTTATAATTGCACCTGTTGATTCAGAAAAGATGTCGAATGCTATAAAAAGTGCTAAAGAAAAGGTACCAGTTGTTTTAATAGACTCAACAATTCAAGGAATGAAGCAAATTCCTTATGTTTCTTGTGATAATTATTTATTAGGAAAAAGCTTGGCAGATGAGGTAATACGATCAGGCAATTATAGGAAAAATATTGCTATTATTAATAGCGATACAAGCTATAGTAGTATAGGAGATAGGTATAGAGGGTTTGAGGAAGTAATTAAAGAAAGCAAAAATAAGTATGAACTATGGGATATAAGCGGTGATACTATAAATGGCACTGAATATATCCCAAAAATGGTTAAAGAGAAAAATATAGATATACTAGTCGCTCTAGAGCCATCTACCCTGGAAGTATTAGCTCAAGCTAAAAAGGAATTAATCTTAGGATATGAAGAGGCTAATAATATAGAAATATATGGGGTAGGTAGTACTAGTAAGATAATAGCTTTGCTGGAGGAACATGTAATAAACTCTATTATAGTACAGAATGAATTTAATGTAGGCTATTTATGTGTACAAGCAGCTGTAGATCTTATAAAAGGTGAAAAAATAAATAATAAAAATATTGATTTTTCAGTTATATCAAATATAAATATGTATTCGGATGAAAATCAAAGATTGTTATTTCCGTTTGTTAGATAGTATTATTATATACAATTATGAGGGGGAATTAATATGGGGAAAATGAGGGTATCGTCTACGTTTGTAGCTATTATATTTATGGTTAATTATTTGGTTGGTTGTACAAATAATAATGAAGTTTATAACAACGTAGAGGAAATTAAAATTGGGGTAACAGTATATAAAGAAGATGATAAGTTTATATCAACAATAACCAATAATATATTAGAGTTAGCTAAAAAGAAAGAGAAAGAGGAAAATGTAAAAATAACAATAGATATATTAGATGCGAAAGAGAATTTGGCAAATCAATGTAATCAAGTTGATAAATTTATTTTAAATAATTATGATGTTATTTGCGTAAATATTGTTGATAGAACTTCTGCTGCAACTATAATAGATAAAGCAAAGAGTAGTAATACACCAATTATATTTTTTAATAGGGAACCAGTTGAAGAAGATATGAGAAGATGGAAGGATGTATATTATGTTGGTGCTGAAGCGGAAAAATCAGGAGAGCTTCAAGGTAGCTTAATAATTGATAAGTATACAAGTGATAAATCAGAGATAGATAAAAATGGTGATGGAAAAATACAATATGTAATGTTAGAAGGAGAACATGGACATCAAGACACAGCCATTAGAACCGAATATAGTATTAAAACAATTGTTCAAAATGGAATTGAAGTGGAAAAGCTTGCAGATGATACAGCAAATTGGGAATTTGCTCAAGCAAAGTCTAAAATGACAGGTTGGATAAAAGAATTTGGAAGTGAAATAGAGGTTGTTTTTAGTAATAATGATGATATGGCATTAGGAGCAATTGAGGCGTTGAAAGAGGCTGAAATTAATAATGTAATTGTAGTGGGAGTAGATGGTGTTACAGAGGCTTTAGAAGCAGTGAAAAATGATGAAATGTTAGGGACTGTAATTAGTAATTCTATAGCACAGGCAGAAGGGATTTTTAATATTGCATATTCAAAAGCCACAAATGGAGACTTGAGTGATGTAGAAGGACTTGAAGGTAAATATATAAAAACTAAGCATATTAAGATAGATAAGAATAATGTAGATGTATACTTAAAGTAAAAAAATGATAACTTAAGAATTTTAATAATTATACTATATGTAATATGGTATAATTATTTTTATAATGGTTTAGGAGGTATAATATGGAAATTTTTGAAAAGGTTTTAGGAATTTCAAATAATAAAGAGGTTATTTGCTATAGTATATCAAATTCTAAAGGTATAGAGGTTAAAATACTGAATTATGGTGGGATAATAACTGATATACTAACTCCAGATAGGAATAATAAAAGAGAGAATATAGTACTTAAGTATAAGAATTGGGAAAGCTATATTGACAATACATCATATTTAGGTGCCTTAATAGGGAGAACTGGAGGCAGAATTTGCAATGGAGAAGTTTATTTAGGCGACAAAAAGTTAGTTTTAAGCAAAAATTACAATCCAAATCAAGGACATGGAGGCAGTGAAGGATTTAATAAAAAGTTTTATGAGGTTAAATGTGAAATATTACAAAATGAAGCCTATGTTGAATTAAGTAGAACAAGTCCTGATATGGAAGAAAATTACCCGGGGAATCTTGAAGTTAAAGTAAAATATATTTTAACAGAAGATAATGAGTTAAAGATAAATTATTATGGAAAAAGTGATAAAGACACATTAGTAAATATGACAAACCATAGTTATTTCAATTTAAGTGGTAATGGAAAAGAAGATATACTAAATCATGATTTATATATAAAGAGTAAAAGTATAGTTGAACTAAATGAAAATCAAGCCCCAACTGGATTGCTTATGTTTATAGAAGGAACGGAGTATGACTTTACAACTAGTAAGAAGATAGGAAAAGATATAAATGGAAATCATCCTCAATTAATAAATGGTAAAGGATATGATATTCCTTGGTATCTTGAAGAAGGAGATGGAGCAGACCTTGAGCTTTATGATGAAGCTACAGGAAGGGTTTTGGAAGTTTATACAGATAGAAAATCTATAGTTATATATACTCACAATTATCCAGATGATGAAGTTTTAGAAAATAATAAGTCAGGGCAATGGAGATATGGAGTTGCTATAGAACCTCAAAATCCACCAATTGGAGTTGACTCTTGTTTTGTGGAAGATTCAATTTTAAAAGAAGGAGAAGAATATGTAAGTCAAACGGTATACAAATTTGAAGTTAGATAGAATGGTTATAGGAACAAATTATGTTATTTGGATAATATTACAAAAATTATGTTTAATATTTGTAAATAGTGTATATAGATGAAAACAGTTTCAAGGTGTACAATTTAAGTATATTGAGAAACAATAGTGGAGGGGTTAAAAATGGCAAATTTATCATTAAAACATATTTATAAAGTTTATCAAGGAGATGTAACTGCGGTTAAAGACTTTAATCTTGAAATTGAAGATAAAGAATTTATAGTTTTCGTTGGACCATCAGGATGTGGTAAGTCAACAACATTAAGAATGATTGCAGGATTAGAAGATATTTCACAAGGTGAATTATATATCGGAGATAAATTAGTAAATGATGTAGAACCAAAGGAAAGAGATATAGCAATGGTATTCCAAAACTATGCGTTATATCCACACATGTCAGTTTACGACAATATGGCATTTGCTTTAAAGCTAAGAAAGGTTCCAAAGGCTGAAATAGAAGAAAAGGTTCATGAAGCCGCAAGAATACTTGATATTGAACATCTTCTAAAGAGAAAGCCAAAGGCTTTATCAGGAGGGCAAAGACAAAGAGTTGCATTAGGAAGAGCTATTGTAAGAAATCCAAAGGTATTCTTAATGGACGAGCCTCTATCAAACCTTGATGCTAAGCTAAGAGTTCAAATGAGAACAGAAATAATTAAATTATATAGAAAATTAGAAACTACTTTTATATATGTAACGCATGACCAAGTAGAAGCTATGACTATGGGTACAAGAATAGTTGTTATGAAAGATGGGGTTATACAACAAGTTGATACTCCACAAAATATATACAATAACCCAGCAAATCTTTTCGTAGCAGGATTTATAGGAAGTCCTCAAATGAACTTCTTAAATGGAACTATCGAAAATGATGGAGATGGATTAGTAGCTGTATTTAATGGAAATAGAATAGAAATTCCTGCTGAAAAAGCTAAAGTATTGAAAGCCGATGGATATGTTGGTAAGGAAGTTATTTTCGGAATAAGACCAGAACACATAAGTGATAAAGATGAGTTAATTCAAGCTAATCCTCATAGTGTAATAAATGGCAATGTAGAGGTTATTGAGCTTATGGGAGCTGAAAGCTATATTTATACAAAATGTGGTGACTCTAATATGAACGTAAGAGTTGAAGGAACAACATCTTTAAAAATTGGACAAGAAGCTAAATTATTCTTAGATTCTAACCAGTTACATGTATTTAATAAAGAAACAGAATTAAAAGTAGTTTAATTAACTGACAATCAAAATTTCACCCACGGGGCGCACATGTAATTTTGTTATTGGAAGTTACTCATTCGACATAAGGAGAAGGAGTTTAATTATAAAATAAAAGACACTTTGAGGTGATTTTGTGAAATATATTGAGAAATTAGTAGATGATATTTATAAAAATTCTAATATTCCGTTTCAATTAAATGTAGATGGATATGGATCATATTCTACGCCTCTTTTTGACAAAACACAAAATTATTTAACAAAGAATTTTAAATTTGAATATACTAAATGCTGCATAAAGGTTAATGCAGCATTTAGTGCTATTTTGGAGTTATTAATTTTTTGTATTAAAGATAAGTTGGAAGAAGCATTTGTACATAAAAGAACTGTAATATCATCACTATTAAACGGAGAAGAGGTAGAAGAAGAAGTATTAAAAAGTGCTTTACCAAGAATAGGTGAGCAATTCTATTTAGTTGGAATTTATGCTGAAAATAATATAAAAAACATATATGATTATATTAAGGAATGTTATATTGATAGTGAAGTAGAGGTAATTGTTTATAAAGGAAATATTATAATTATTGGGGAATTAGAAGATGCTAAAGAGCATATGGAGAGTATAAAAGAAACTATCTGTAATACTTTTTCCGGGAAATATTATATTAGTTATTCAAAAGTTTCAGATCTTAGTAAGCTGCGTAAAGAGTATATGGATAATTTATTTAAAATAGAATTAGCTAAAAAATATAACTTTAGTCAAGCAATAATCGATGATAAAAATCTAATATTTGAAGGAATAGTTGATTCAGTTTCGGAAGAAGTAAAAAAAGATATATTTGAAAAGTTTAATTATGGTTTTTTACAGCTTGATAATGAGATGATTAAGACTATAGAAGTATTTTTCAAATGTGGATTAAACTTAAGTGAAGCTGCTAAGGAATTATATATCCATAGAAATACTTTGATTTATAGATTAGATAAAATTGAGAAATATACTTCTTATGATATAAGAGAGTTTAATAATGCTGTAATATTTAAAATAGTTTTTTTCTTATGGAAGGAAAAAAAATCTAAAAAAAGTTGAAAATGTTTGTAAATTAATTTATAATTAATATTGGAAACGATACCGAATTGATGGTGTTTAAAAAGTATAAAACCACATTTTTGTGGTTCTATACTTTGATAGATAATATATATGATTTTATTCAAGCGTTAATGTTATAAAAATTTTTAAGTGATTTTGGAAACGGTGCCGAAATTGCAGTTAAGTTTTTTAAAAAGGAGAAAAAAGATGAATATTAGAGATATTGCCAAGCTGTCAGGGGTTGGTGTAAGCACAGTATCCCGTGTATTAAATAATCATCCTGATGTAAAAGAAAGTACACGGGAAAGAGTAATGCAAGTTATAAAGGAAAGTAATTATATTCCTAATAATAGTGCAAGGATATTAAAGCAAAATAATACAAGAAACATTGGTATATTTGTTAAAGGAGTTTTTAATCCGTTCTTCTCTGAGATGCTTAATGTAATAGGGAGTAAGATAAATGAATCAAAGTATACGATGATTTTACAACAAAATGATTATGGGTTAGAAGAAGATGTAGATACGTTGAAGTCTTTTATAAAGGAAAAAAGATTACAGGGGGTTATATGTCTTGGAGGAAATTTTGTGAACATCGATGAAGAAAGTTTTGGCAACATTGATGTACCAGTAGTTTTAACTTCAGTAAACACTGAAATGCCTAATATTAAGGATAGGTATTCAACAGTAGGAATTGATAACTTAAAGTCAGCTTATGATGCAACAAAGCACTTAATAAATTTAGGTCATAAAAATATAGCAATAATGTTAGGGGAAAAAAATGACCTTTGCATAAGTTGGTGGAGATATAAGGGGTATAAGAAAGCTTTAGAAGAAAGTAACATAGAGACTAATAGTGAAAATATGTTAATTGGTAATTATGATACTAGAACTGCTTATAATGAAACAAAAAGCTTCTTAAAACAAAATAAAGAAGTAACAGCTATTTTTGCTATTTCAGACATTATGGCTGTTGGTGTGGCAAAGGCAGTAGCTGATTGTGGGCTAAAAGTTGGAAAAGATATTGCTATTATAGGGTTCGATGGTATGGATATAAGTGAGTTTTATAATCCAGGAATAACTACTATGAAGCAGCCAAAAGAAGCTATGGCACTTAAAAGCATAGAACTATTATTTGCGCTTTTAAGTGGAAAAGGTGAGCATAAACATATTTTATTAGATACAGAACTAATAGAAAGAGAATCTTGTAATAGTATTAATTAGGTAGTTATATGGTTATTAACTAACCATAAGTGACAATACAAATTTTAATTTGTGTAATTGGAACTTACTGCTACAAATGTATATGAGTAGTGAGTTTCATTATTAACGTATAAATTGTATAAGTATTATAGTGAGAGGGATAGGTGGCAAAATGAATAGAAGTGCTGGAGTAATAATGCATATAGCATCTTTACCAGGAAAGTTTGGAATAGGAACTTTTGGACAAGAAGCATATAATTATGCAGACTTTTTATATAAATCAGGCTTGAAGTACTGGCAGATATTACCGCTGGGACAGACTGGATATGGAGATTCTCCTTATCAATCTTTTTCAGCATTTGCAGGGAATCCATATTTTATAGATTTTGATTTGTTAGCAAAAGATAATTTGCTAAATGAAGATGAATATATAAATGAAAATTATGGTGATAATGACAATTATATAAATTATGGATTATTATTTAAAGTAAAGTATGAGGTATTAAGAAAGGCTTATAATAATTTTACTAGAATTGATTCAAGTATATTAAGAGAAGAATTTGAAAAGTTTAGAGTAGAAAATAGATGGTGGCTTGAGGATTATGCACTGTATATGGCAGTGAAAAATCATTTTAATCTTGTAAGTTGGCAAGAGTGGGATGAAGATATTAAGAAAAGAGAAAAAGAAGCTTTAGAAAGATATAAAAATTTATTGAAGGATAATATAGAGTATTGGGAGTTTGTACAGTATTTATTCTTTAAACAATGGAACGATTTAAAGAAATATGTTAATTCTAAAGGAATAAAAATAATTGGGGATATTCCTATATATGTGGCTGAGGATAGTTCTGATGTGTGGGGCAATCCTGAAGGATATTTAATAGATACTGATACATTAAAACCTATTAGTGTTGCAGGATGTCCTCCAGATGCTTTTTCTGCTACAGGTCAATTATGGGGAAATCCGATATATGATTGGGAGTATATGGACAAGCAAAACTACTCTTGGTGGATAAAGAGAGTTAGAGAAAGTTTAAAATTATATGATGTAGTAAGAATAGATCACTTTAGGGGATTTGAAAGCTATTGGAAGATTCCTTATGGGGAGGAAACTGCTATTAATGGTGAATGGGTGAAAGGTCCTGGTATGAGGTTATTTGATGCTATTAAAGATGCTCTAGGAGAAGTTAATGTAATTGCTGAGGATTTAGGCTTTTTAACTAATGAAGTAAAAGAGTTTTTAGAAGAGTCAGGATTCCCAGGGATGAAGGTTTTACAATTTGCATTTGATGAAAGAGAAGAAAGCAATTATCTTCCTCATACTTATACTAATAATTGCGTAGCTTATACTGGAACTCATGATAATGATACTTTTAGAGGATGGTATGATGTAACTGCACCTAGAGATGATGTTAAGTATTGCAAAGAATATTTAGCATTATCAGATGATGAAGGATATAATTGGGGATTTATAAGAGGAGTATGGAGTAGTGTAGCAGATTTAGCCATTGCATCAATGCAAGACTTTTTAGATCTTGGAAATGAAGCAAGAATAAATATGCCATCAACCTTAGGTGATAATTGGAAATGGAGAATATCTGAAGGAAGTTATGATGAGAAACTATCAGATAAAATATATAGATATACTAAAATGTATGGAAGATGTGAAGAACTAATAGTGAATAGTTAATAAATTTAAAGCCAGCGATGCTGGCTTTTTATATTTAATTTAATTGATAGCTATTAACTCTTAACTTTTAACTAGTAACATGGTTCTAATATTACATATGAAATAATATAATCTATTAGTTTAATAATGAGGTAGGTTGTATGAATAAAAAAACTGTATACGAATTTTTTATAGGATTATTAGCATTGATGTTAGCCTTAATGTTAGTTATTGATATTTTTATACCATTGCCTAAGGAAGTAACTTTAAGCTTTTATTACATAGATAATATAGTTAGGCTTATTTTTATCGGGGACTATATGATTAGGTTTGTTATAGCAAAAGGTAAAAGAATATTTATAAAAAATAATATGATTGATTTAATGTCAATAATACCACTTAGAGCTTATATTAAAATAGCAAGTCTTATTAACTTAGCTTATATTATAGAACCTAATGTTATAATAAAAGTATTTAAAATGTTTATGCTAGGTGTATTTTTTATTAAATTTAAAGTTAAAACTAAGGAAGAAATTAGGACTAATAGAGTATATTATCTATTAATAATATCAACTACAATTATAGTTATAGGTGCTGTTATAATATCTCTTATAGAAGGAATTTCATTAGGAGATGCTTTATGGTGGAGCTTTGTAACTTTTACTACTGTAGGTTATGGAGATGTGGTTTTAAAAACACAGTTAGGTAGGAGTATTGCTGTCATTCTTATGGTATTTGGAGTGGGATTTATAGGTATTACATCAACAGCTATTGCCCTTAGAGTTTTAAATGGAGGTAAAAAAGAAAAAAATACTTCATATAAAAATAAAGTGTTAGAAGGAATTAAGTTAATGCTTGATAATTATGATAGTTTAAGTGATGAAGATATAGATAATATAGTAAAAATATTAAAATCTTTAAGAGATAAAGAAAGTTAAAAATTTCTTGAAATGAAATTATATATAATTTAAAATTGTATTAAAGATATTAAGCAGATGTGGCGGAATAGGCAGACGCGCTATCTTGAGGGGGTAGTGAGAGGTTCTCGTACGGGTTCAAGTCCCGTTATCTGCACCAAAAAGATTGTGAGATAGGTTTAGAAGATTAGCAAGTATTTTGGATAGGTACCTATTAATTATTAGTGAAGATAGTAGTCTTTTATAAATAGAATGTAGGAAATAGAGTAGAAATTTACTATTGACAATATGGTATATATATACATATAATATTTTTATAATTTAATAGAGTTCGGATGAAGATAGTGGGAGAGTGACAATTTATTGTCCACCGAAGAAGCAAATCTTTCAGGTAATAGGACCGCTATTGGACGAGCCTCTGGAGAGACTCAAAAAGAGCACCGAAGGAGCAAGGTTTAATTTTATTAAACTCAAACTCTCAGGTAAAAGGACAGGGGATGCGATAGTTAATAATTAAAAGTTAATAATTGATAATTGATGGAAAAGCTAGATATACTGGCTTTTAAAGTGAACTTAAAGTGAAGTTTACACGTTAATTGTAAATTATGAATTGTGAATTATTAATTAATCTAAGTCTCCTCCGTAATTTTATAATTAGGAGGATTTTTTTATGGAAAAAATTTTATCAACTATCAACAATTTTATTTGGGGACCACCATTATTAATTTTATTAGTTGGAACAGGTATTTATTTTACTTTTAGGTTAAGGCTTATTCAACTTAGTAAATTGAAATTAGCTTTTAAGTATGTCTTTTCTAAGGATGAAAATGATATTGAAGATTTAGAAGGAGATGTAAGTAGTTTTGCAGCTCTATGTACAGCTTTATCATCTACTATAGGTACAGGAAATATAGTAGGGGTAGCAACAGCTATAGTAGCTGGAGGACCTGGAGCAATTTTCTGGATGTGGATAGCAGCATTTTTCGGTATGGCTACAAAATATGCTGAAGGAGTACTTGCGGTAAAATATAGAGAAGTGGATTCAAATGGACAAATAGCAGGCGGTCCTATGTATTATATAGAGAAAGGTCTTGGGTCAAAGTTTCTTGCGAAAGCTTTTGCAGTATTTGGGGTAGGAGTTGCACTTTTAGGAATAGGTACCTTTGGACAAGTTAAATCTATCGCAGATGCAGCAAAATTAAGTTTTAATATTCCTATAGTAGTAACAGGTATAATTCTTACAATAATAGTAGCATTGGTTACTTTAGGAGGAATAAAAAGAATTTCAAAAGTATCAGAGGCTATTGTACCATTTATGGCAGTGATGTATATAGTAGGAGTTTTGATGGTTTTAGCAGTAAATATAAGATTAATACCAGAAACTATTATATTAATTATAGAAAGCGCTTTTAATCCTAGAGCTGCATTTGGAGGAGCTACAGGTATAACTATTCTTATGGTAATGCAAAGAGGGATTGGTAGAGGTGTATTTTCAAATGAGGCAGGACTAGGTAGTGCACCTATTGCAGCCGCAGCAGCGAGAACTAAAGAACCTGTAAGGCAAGGTTTAATTTCAATGACAGGTACATTTATAGATACAATAGTTATATGTACATTAACAGGGTTAGCAATAGTTATAACTAATTCTTACAATATAGGATTAGATGGGGCAGCAGTAACTACTTCAGCTTTTCAATCAGCATTACCTATATTTAATATAGGCAAATATATTGTTAATATAGGTCTTATATTTTTTGCTTTTACTACAATTATTGGATGGAATTATTATGGGGAGAGATGTATTCAATATTTATATGGAGTTAAAGCTATAAAGCCATATAAAATTATTTTCATAATTTTAATTGCAGTAGGACCATTTTTACCTTTAGATTTAATTTTTATTATAGCGGATATTTGTAATGGTCTTATGGCATTACCAAATTTAGTTGGGCTTATAGGACTAAGAGAGATTGTAATAAGTGAGACTAGAAAGTTTTTTGAAGTAGAAAATAAAAAAGATGAAGTTGAATTAATAGTATAATGAGTAAATTATATAAGATGAAAACATAAGAATTTCTTAATAAATATATGAGATATTCTTAATAGAGTTATCATATAATTATTATGTGAGGTGATTATATGAGTGAAAAACTTAGATATAATGGTATAGATAATTATGGACATTTAAAAAGAAAAAAGACAATTAAAGTTTATCCGATTATACTTGGAATTATATTTTGTTCATTAATTATGATTGGGGGAAAGTTATTTTTCGAAAAGGTCGATAATAGTACTTTAAGTTATGATAAGATTTCATATTATATAGATATAACAGATAAGGTTAGTGAAGGGAAAGTTCAAGTAAATTGGCAAGAGGTAGCGGCTATAAACGAAGTTCTTAATAGTGGTAAAGAGGATGAGCTTGTTCCTAAGATAGCAGAGATATTTTTGAAGAGTAGTGAGAATGATGGCTACACTTTATTTACAGTTGATGAAGTTTTAGAAAAATTAAATGTAAATAATGAAGAAGAAGAAGAAGTAAAATCATTTTTAAGTGAAATAGAAGATAATACCTTATATAAAGATTTGTATAAAGATGAAGCCAAAATAGCCTTTATAAATGAGATTTATCCCGCAGCTTTAGAAAATTATAAGAGTTATGGTATTTTACCATCTATAACAATGGCTCAAGCTATATTAGAATCAGGTTGGGGTGAATCAGAATTAGCAGTAGAACATAATAATATATTTGGAATAAAAGCGGATAGTCGTTGGGATGGAGCCGTTGCAACTATGACTACAAAAGAGAACTATGATGATGTTATAGAAGCTAATTTTAGAAAATATGATAGTATTCTTCAGTCTATAGAGGATCATGGAGAATTTTTGCATGAAAATGAAAGGTATAGAGCTAATGGTCTATTTGATGGGAATGAATATAAAAGCCAAGCACAAGCGTTAGAAAATGCAGGATATAGTACAGCTAAAGATGAAAATGGAGATAAGATTTATGCAGATAAACTTACTAATGTAATACAAAAATATAATCTTATGATATTTGATTCAAAAGTAAAAGGTGGCTTATAAAAGCTACCTTTTTCATATCTAGTATATATTAATTAATAAGTTGTTTTGAAAGAACGTTCGTTAGAAATTAAATCCTTCTTTTTAATAGAATAATCATCTACTCTTATAAATCTATTTCCTTTAGTAATTGTAGAAATATATTTATTTACCGAATCCTCATTACCTTGCACTTCAAGCTCCACCATACCATTATCAAGATTACGAACCCATCCAGTTAATGAAAGTGAAGATGCATTCATTTGGCAGAAAAAACGACATCCTACACCTTGAACTCTTCCATCTAAAATTATATGGTATCTTATCATAACATCCTCCGATTAATAGCATTTATTAATAATTATATCATGAAAATAATAAAATAAAAAAGAAGCGAAATCGCTTCTTTTTTTATTGAGATAATACTTCTGTAAAAGCATCCTCGTATAATTTTAATGTATCTTTATCTAAATCAACAAATAGAACACAGTTATCTAATACTTGGTCTGAAGGATAAGCAGCAGGGTTGTTCTTAGTTTCGTCATCTAATAAATCGTAAGCTGCTTTGTTTGGAGTAGAGTATCCTATGTATTCAACATTTGTTTTTGCATTTTCAGGGTCACATAAGAAGTTTATAAAAGCTTCAGCACCAGCCTTGTTTGGAGCATCCTTTGGAATAACTAAACCATCAACCCATTTGTTTGAACCTTCTTCAGGGATAGCATATGCTAAATCAGGATTAGAATCCATACAATAAATTGCATCACCTGACCAAACGGTAGCAAGAGCCTTTTCACCAGCAATCATGTTATCTTTAACTTCATCATTAACGTATATTGGGCTAGTTAATGATAATTGCTCTATAAGTGCTTGTTTAGCTTGATCTATTTCTGAAGGATTAGTTGAGTTAATTGAATATCCAGACTTAATTAATGAAATAGCTAGAGCATCTCTTAGAGAGTTAAACATATAAACTTCATCTTTATATTTAGAATCCCACAATATATCCCAACTTTTTATAGGTTCTGTTACTTTTGTTGTATCGTATAATATACCTATAGTTCCCCACATATAAGGTACAGAATACTCATTATTAGGATCATAAGATAAATCTTTAAATTCAGGATTTATATATTGATAATTAGGAATATTATTATAATCGATTTTTTCTAACATATCTTCCTTAATCATCTTTTCAATCATATAATCAGATGGAACAACTATATCATAAGTTCCAGGATTAGTTTTTACTTTTTGATACATTATTTCATTAGTATCGTAAGTATCATAATTAACTTTAATACCAGTTTCTTTTTCGAATTTTTTAATTAGAGCTTCATCAATGTAATCACCAACATTAAAGAAGTTTATAGTTCCGTTTTCTCCAACCTTACTATTTCCGCAACCAGCGAAAAGAGTAGTTGTAAGTAATGTAGTTGCTACTAAAGCACTTAGTTTTTTAAATCTCTTCAATCTTACCACCTCTTGATGTAAATTCTTTTCTATTAACAATTAATAATAAAATTAATACTGTTACAAACATAAGCGTAGATAACGCATTTATTGAAGGGTTAATTCCTTTTCTAGCCATAGAGTAAATTTCAATTGAAAGGTTAGTTACTCCTGGGCCTGTAGTAAAGAAACTTATTACAAAGTCATCTATAGACATTGTAAATGCCATAAGAAGTCCAGCGAATATACCAGGTTTAATTTGGGGTAATATTATTTTTCTCATGGCATATCCAGGTGTTGCACCTAAATCTAATGCAGCATCTGTTATATTTGCAGGCATTTGCTTTAATTTAGGTAGTACTGATAATATTACGTAAGGGATATTGAAAGTAATATGAGCTAATAACATTGTTAAAAAACCAAATTCTATATTTAATAATGGTTTAAGGAATATAAATAGACTCATAAGTGATATACCAGTAACTATATCAGGATTTAAAACTGGTAAGTAGTTTATATTTAGTAATGTTTTTTTAGGAAGTCCTTTCATTCTATGAATTCCTATAGCAGCGAGTGTTCCTATAATTGTTGCTATTATTGATGCTACTACTGCTATTATTAGGGTGTACTTCAATGCATTCATTATTCTTGCATTTTGAAATAACTCACTATACCATCTAAGCGTAAAGCCATTCCACTTACCCATAGATTTAGAATCATTAAAGGAGAAAACCATTAATGTTATTATTGGTGTATATAAAAAGATAAATATCAAAACTAGGTAAAATCTTTTTATAAAAGCTTCAAGTTTTTTTACCATAACATACTTCCTCCTCCTTCTTTATCGTCAGAACCTTCAAAGAGATTCATTATTCCCATTGAAATTAATATTACAATCATCATAAAAATTGCTATGGCAGAACCAAAGTTCCAATCACCCATAGTTGTATATTGTTGTTCAATTAAGTTACCTAAAAGCATATATTGACCACCACCAAGTAATCTTGAGATTACGAAGGTTGATACAGCTGGCATAAATACCATAGTAATTCCTGAAACAACTCCAGGCATACTTAAAGGCAATATTATTTTTGAAAAAACTTTTCCTCTGCTAGCACCTAAATCGGAAGCAGCATTAATTAAATCTGTGTCCATTTTAGTTAGTACAGTATAGATTGGTAAAACCATAAATGGTAAGAAGTTATAAACCATACCTAAAAGTACTGCGAAATCATTATAAAGTAGGTTAACACGTCCTATACCTATAAGTTCTAAAAAGTTATTTATAAATCCATTTTTACCTAGGATAGGTAGCCAGGCGTAAGTTCTAAGTAAGAAATTCATCCACATAGGAACTATAAATAACATTATAAGCATATCTCGTTTGCCAGGTCTCATTTTTGAAATTAAGTAAGCAACAGGATATCCTAATATTAAGCAACCAATTGTAGCTTGAAAAGCAAGCCAAATACTTCTTTTAAAGACAGTAAAATAATTTGGATCTAATAGCCTTTGAAAATTTTCCAGTGAAAACTTATAGCCATCAGATGTACTGATTGTGAAACTGAAGAATATTACTATTAAAAGTGGAATTACTATAAAAAGTGAGCTCCAAAGTATATAAGGTGTTGCTGGAAGAATACTTTTACCATTATTATTTTTCATAATTATTCAGTCACCTTTCTCATTATGTGAATAGCTTCTGGTTCAATATTTAATCCAACAATACTGTCAACTATAGCAGTTTTTGTGCTATGTATTATCCACTTTCGACTCTTTTCTTCAACTTCAATTTCATAATGTACACCTTTAAAGGTTACAGAACTAACTTTTCCGCTTAACATACCCTTTTCTACAGTTGTTATTTCAATATCTTCTGGTCTTATTACTACGTCGACTTTTTCATTTTTGTTAAATCCTTTATCAACGCACTCAAAAGTTACATTAGAGAATTCTACTTTATAATCATCAATCATAATTCCATCTAAGATATTACTTTCACCAATAAAATCTGCAACAAAGGCGTTAGCAGGTTCATTATATATATCTTCAGGAGTACCCATTTGTTGAATTACACCTTTATTCATTACTACTATAGTATCTGACATACTTAAAGCTTCTTCTTGGTCGTGAGTTACAAAGATAAATGTTATTCCTAATCTTTGTTGAATTTTCTTTAATTCAATTTGCATTTCTTTTCTAAGCTTCAAGTCTAATGCACCTAAAGGTTCATCTAATAATAAAACTTCAGGTTCATTAACTAATGCTCTTGCAATTGCAACTCTTTGTTGTTGGCCTCCACTTAAAGACTCAACAGATCTTTTTTCAAAACCTTCTAAAGCAACAAGCTTTAACATGTTTTTAACTTTTTTATCTATTTCAGCTTTAGGTAATTTTTTTATTTTTAATCCAAAAGCTATGTTTTCGTATATATTCATATGAGGAAATAAAGCATATTTTTGGAATACTGTATTAAGCTTTCTTTTATATGGAGGAAGACTTGTAATGTTATTGTCTCCAAATAGTACAACACCTTCATCGGCATTTTCAAAACCTGCTATTATTTTAAGCGTTGTTGTTTTACCGCAACCACTAGGTCCTAAAAGTGTTAAAAATTCATTTTTCTTTATATTTAATGAAAGGTTATTTAAAACCGTATTATCTCCATATGTTTTAGAAATTTCTTTTAATTCAATAATGTTTTGACTCAAAATAAAACACCTCTTTCTTAATGCTAAAATGATGGTGGAGTACTAATCCAAATCACCTTTGCTGGAGTTTTTCCAGAGTTAGAAATGTAGTGATTTGATCTTGGCTTAAAGTAAAAGCTTTCGCCTTTTTTTACTTTAAATTTTTTCTTACCAAGATGTAGGGTAATACTTCCAGATAAAACATACCCAAACTCTTCACCTTCATGAGGTTCTTCTTCTATATATTGCCCATTAGGTTCAAGAGTTATCATAATTGGTTCCATTTCATTTTTTTGTGCGTTTGGAACTAACCACATAAGACTATATTTTAATTCTTCATTTTCTGTTTCAAACATATCTTCATATGTATATGTAATCTTTTCTTCTTTATCATCACTAAAAAATTCTTTAAGGTTTGTCCCTAATATTTCAAGAATATCTATTAAGGTAGCAATAGATGGTGATGTTAAATCATTTTCAAGTTGAGAAATAAAACCTTTTGAAAGTTCACATCTATTAGCGAGCTCTTCTTGTGTAAGGGCCTTTTCAATTCTCATTCGCTTGATTTTTTCACCTATCTCCATATTTTCACCTCCTACTACAAAAAAGTTTAGTAACTATTACTAAACTAAAGGTTTAAAATTACTAAACAAACAAATAGTATTATATATATATTGTGGAAAAAAATCAATATTTTTATTTAAAAAACTTAAAAAAAATATTGATGCTAAACGTTGAGTTAGAAAGGGTTTAGTGGGATGAAAGTGTTTTGAAGTTTAAAAATATTGCCTTGAAAGTTTAGTATAACTAAGAAAAATATAAAAGTCCTTAAATTATGGGGATTTTATAAAGTCAAAATATTAAGCAAAAATCAAACCTATATAATGAAAAGGAAAAAAATGTTGTTTAGGTAGGATTAACAGTAAGAAATATCGTGGGAATAAATTACATTAACAAAAGGTGATAAAAAGTGTATAATTTTGATATATAACAACAAAAATTAGATGGATAATTAAAGTAAAAGAGTTAATTAAACTATTATATTTATCAGGAGGATATAAATGGTAAGAGGAAAAATACATTCCATAGAAAGTATGGGATTAGTGGATGGACCAGGAATAAGAGTAGTTGTGTTTATGCAGGGATGTGCATTAAGATGTAAGTATTGTCATAATCCTGATACTTGGTCAGGTGAAGGAGAGTTAGAAATGACTCCTGAAGAATTAGTAAATAAGGTTTCAAGGTTTAGAAGTTATTTTGAAAGATCAGGTGGAGGAATAACATTATCAGGGGGAGATCCTTTAAGACAACCTGAATTTTTGCTGGAAGTATTAAAATTATGTAAAGAAAAAAATATACATACTACTTTAGATACTTCTGGAGTTGGATTTGGAAATTATGAAGAAATACTGAAATATGTCGATTTAGTACTTTTTGATGTTAAACATCTTACTAAAGAAGGATACAAAGACCTTGCAGGTATTGATATTGATGAAAGCTTGAAATTTTTAGAAGCGTGTAAAAAGTCTGGAACTAAATTATGGATAAGACAAGTTGTTGTACCAGGCGTAACAGATAGTGAGGAGTATATTACAGCCCTAGGAGATTTTATAAGAACTCTTGAAAACGTTGAAAAGGTTGAATTATTACCTTATCATCTTTTAGGTATAAGTAAATATGAAACTATGGGGATAAAATATAGACTTGAAGGCGTTCCAGCTATGGATAAAGAAAAATGTAAGGAATTATATAAGTTTTTATAATGAGTGTTTTAAAAGGAGATATCACTTTCGAGATATCTCCTTTTTTATAAGTTAAATTAATTGGAGAAATATGAATGAATAAGTAGATGTAAAATAATGGGAAAATATTATAAAAAGAATTATAATTTTACTTGAGGTGATAATATTATGAAAAGTAAGATTAAAATAATTCTTAAGAGGTTCTTTGTTGTAATTTCAATAATTTTTATTGGAATGATTATTTATAAATATATAGACAGAAATCAAAATGAAAATTTAGCTACTTATACAGAAAAATCTATTAATTCTAATGAAAATGATGATATAGAAAATATAAATGACTTTAAAAAAGAAATAATGAAAAATGAAGATGAGGAAGAAGAGAGAGTTGAAAGTATAGAAATAATGGCTATAGGAGATCTACTAATGCATATTGATATTGTACAAGCCATGTATGATTGGAATAACGATACTTATAATTTTGATTATAATTTTGAGTTAATTAAAGAATATTTAGAGAAAGCTGATTTAACAATAGCTAATTTAGAAACTACTTTAGCTGGAGAAGAAAGTGGATTTACAGGATATCCTTGTTTTAATACACCGGATGAATTAGCAGATTCGATAAAAAAAGCTGGAGTTGATATAGTTAGCAATATAAGCAATCATTCTTTAGATAAGGGAAAGGATGGTTTCTTAAGAACTAGAAAAGTATTAAAGGAAAAAGGATTTGAAGTGATTGGGACAAGGGATAGAGAAGATGAGTCTAGATATATTATAAAGGATATTAAGGGGATAAAGGTTGGAATAATAGCTTATAGTTATACAACAGATGGATATGAAGGAGGAAGAGGGTTAAATGGAATACCAATTCCAGAGGAGTTAAATCCTTTAATGAATACTTTTAATCCTTATGATGTAGACGATGACCTTTTACTTATGAAGGAACAAATTGAAAAGATGAGAAAAGAAGAGGTAGATGCAATGGTATTTTATATGCATTGGGGAGATGAGTATCAACTAGAGCCAAATGAAAGCCAAATTAAAATTGCTAATTTTTTAGCAAATGAAGGGGTAGATATAATTTTTGGGGACCATCCTCATACGATTCAACCTATAGATATTATTGAGTCAGAAGATGGAAAGCATAGTACAGCAGTAATTTATTCCTTGGGAAATTTTATTTCTAGTCAAAGAACTGAAAGTATAGGCAATCCGTATACAGAAGATGGATTAATGGTATCTGTTAATATTATTAAGAATTTTAAAACTGGAGAGGTTGTAGTAGGGATACCTAAATATATGCCGACTTGGGTGAAATTAAATATTATAAATGGTAATTACTATTATCAAGTTGTGCCTGCAATAGAAAACAATACTGATTATTTAGATTATTACCAAAGCATAAGAGTAGATGAATCCTATGATAGAACATTTGGAATAGTTGAAAGTTATAACGATAGTGTTGATGTGTGGAAGGAAAATTAAGTGGAAAACTCTAAATTATAAATGAAAAGTTAAATGAAGAAATTTTTTAATAGAATTAAAAAAAGAGAAGCTGAATTAGCAGTTTCTCTTTTGAATTTAGGATGATAAATTTATAATTTTCCATTAAACAAATTGATACACAATTTGTTTAAGTATGTATATAATCTAATATTATAAATTATTAAAACTATTTATTTAATTGATTTGAAAAGAATCCTGGCTTAATAAGCTTCTTCTTCATACCTTCTATCACTAGTAAGTATACAGCGGCAGTATCAAATCTAGCATCGTGATAATTTCCACTTCCTTGGAATAGTTCATCAGCTTTATCCGCTATTGTTTGGTCTGAAATTCCTAAATAGTTTATTACTTCAGAAAGTTTAGGGTTTTTAATTCCATTACCATTTGCAGAAGGAATATTACATATAGATTTATAATAAGCCATAGTACAGAATGTTCGTTTTGGCTCCCAATTTGAGTCTATCATTCCTGCTTGATAAAGAGAATCTACTTCATGTTTTAAAAATTTAACATCGAATTGAACATTATGCCCTATTACAAAATCTGCATCAAAGAAGTCTCTCATAAATTCTTGAATTTGATCAAAAAATTCAAGACCATCTGATAGCTCATATAATTTCTCTAAGGAAAATCCATGGATAGCTTCAGCTCCTTCATCCATTTCATCTACTGTAAAGAAAAAGTTTTTACCTACAGTTTGTTGAGGTTTAGTAGAAGTATCTACAGTTATATAGCTTAATTGGCATATATTACCTGGCTTTACGCTAGTAGTTTCTGTATCAAAAAAAAGTAATTTCATTATTTCCTCCAAATTAAAAAGATATATGTTTAATAATATCACATATATTTTTAAAAACAAATAAGAAACTCTTAAAAGAGTTTCTTATCATTAATTATTTTAATTCAGTTGATATTATATTTAAAAGCTCTATGCAAGTTTCCTTTGTTCTGTTATTTGAATCTAATTCAGGATTATATTCAACAAAATCCATAGATTTAACCAAGCTTGTACTAAGGATTGACTTAAGAAGTTTTTTGCTTTCTTCAAAGGTTAAACCATTATCTACTGGAGTACCAGTACCAGGAACATACTCAGGATCAAGACAATCTATATCATAAGAAAGATGAATATTTTTTATATTTTTCTCTTTTATCTTAGATAATAAATCAGAAATGATTTTATCCAAATCACCATTTTGTATCTCATCTATATTCCATACATTTATTTTTAGTTTATCGATTAGTTCAACTTCTCCTTGATCTAAATCTCTACATGCTAAAATAAATACATTTTCAGGCTTTACTTTAAAACCTTCAAAGAAAATTGATGTTAACTTATCATAACCAATTCCCATAGATGCAGCTAATGGCATTCCATGAATATTTCCAGAAGGAGAAGTTGTTTCTGTATTTATATCTCCATGGGCATCAATCCATATTACTCCTAAATCATTACCAAAATATTTGCTTGAACCAGCAATTGATCCTAAGGCTAATGAATGATCACCGCCAATAATAAAAGGTAAAGTGTTGTTTGTTAATGCTTCATATACTTTAGAGGCAAGCCTATTATTTGCATCAACTACTTGTTTTAAATATTTTAATTTATCATTTTCTAAGAACTTGTCCTTTGATTCTATATAATCTACATCAATATTACCTAAATCAGTAACATGATGATTTTTTTCTAATATTTTATCAAGGTTGTTTTCTCTTAAAATGTCAGGTCCCTTTTCTACACCGGGTCTATCGCAACCATAAAAAAGAGGCATTCCAATAATACTTATATCCATAAAAAACCTCCAACAAACAACTTATTTTTTAAAACAATAAATATATATTAATACTTAAAGTTTTATAAGTAAACACTAATTTTAAAAATAACGTAAATTATCCGTCATAATATATGCTTTATATTATTATTCTGCCCATTAAACCATGAAGAAAACGGGCGAAAATAAAGTAATTAAAGATTTTTTTGGAAATATATATTAAAAAAAATTCATTTTAATTTTTTTATTTAATAAAAATTTATAAAGAATTCATATTAGAAGTAACTATTTTTTTATAAAGTATGATAATATATATTGGAATATAATAAATAATTAAATATGTTCACAAAATAATTATAATTAAAAAATAACAAGTATATATGTAACAAATTATAATTAATACTTAAATTTTATCTAGTTATTAATTATGGAGGTTTAACAAATGAGTGAAAATAAGTCAGTTAATAGAAAGAGTAAAATTAAGAGAAAGAAATGGTCAAATAAAAAAAAGGTAGTTGTATCAACTATATCAGTTTTTATAGCAATTATTATACTTCTATTAGGTGGATATATGTATGTAAAAAATAAGATATATAGTAATTCTGATGTTATAAAAAATAGTGAATATAAAGAAGTACCAGGAATAACAAATGTATTATTAATTGGTACAGATGCAAGAACCTTAGACGAGCAATCAAGATCAGATTCTATTATAATTGCAACTTTAGACAATAATAACAAAAAAATTAAATTAACATCTTTATTTAGGGATACGCTAGTAAACATTCCAGGATATGGAGAGCAAAAACTAAACACAGCATATGCTTTAGGTGGACCAAGTTTACTTTTAGAAACGATAAGTGATACATATGATATACATATTGATAAATATGCAGTAATTAATTTCTGGGGATTTGAAGCTATAATAGACCAAATAGGTGGTATAGAAGTTGATGTGAAAGATTATCAGCTTGAAGAGCTTAATAAATATATCGGTGAATCCACAGGTGGTAATGATTGCCCTGTAACAAAAACTGGATTACAAACTTTAAATGGGAAACAAGCTTTATCATATGCAAGAATAAGATATAATACAGGTGATGAGTTTGAAAGAACTTCTAGGCAACAAGAAGTTTTAATGAAAGTTGCAGAGAAGCTTAGGGAAACAAAGCCAAGTAAATATCTTGGTATAATGAATAAAATGTTGGATTATATTAAAACTAATATAGATCCATTAGAAGCTTTAAATATGGCTTATACAATTTATAAGTTTCCTTCTTTAGTTACTGAGCAATTACAAATACCTGTTCCAGAACTTGCAGAAGGAAGATTATATAAAGATTTAGGATGGGTATTCTTGATGGATGGAGAGCAAAATGCTCAAATTCTTAATGACTTTATATATAAAGATCAAATTCCTAATGTTGATGAATTTGATTACTATTCTTTATATCAAAAATTAGCTCAATATGCTGCAGATGAAGATATATACAATAGTGAAAATGGAATAAATCCAGAAGATTATGAGAATAACGATGTGGAATTACCAAAACAAGATGAAATAACTCAACCACCAGTTGAAGAAAAGCCTTCAGAACAACCAGATGGAGGAAACCAAGGTGGAACTGATGGAGGAAGCCAAGGTGGAACTGATGGAGGAAACCAGGGTGGAACTGATGGAGGAAACCAGGGTGGAACTGACGGAGGAAACCAGGGTGGAACTGACGGAGGAAACCAGGGTGGAACTGACGGAGGAAACCAGGGTGGAACTGATGGAGGAAACCAAGGTGGAACTGATGGAGGAAACCAAGGTGGAACTGATGGAGGAAGCCAAGGTGGAACTGATGGAGGAAGCCAAGGTGGAGAAGCAGATAAACCTACAAATGGGACGAATCCTGAACAGCCAGGAAGTGGTTCGGAGCAACAACCTCCAACTCAATAAGTTGAAGGCATATAATATGATTTAATGGAGATAAGTATTTATCTCCATTTTTTATTAAAAATTTATTAATGATATAAATTTTTAATTAATATGTGATATAATATTTTTAAATAATAAGAATACGAGGTGAAAAGATGGGTTCATTTAGAGGAATATTACTAAATATTATACTTAGTATTCCAGCAGTTATGATTGCATTTACGGCACAAGGATATGGAAAAGCGTTTGTTGCTGACAAATTAGGTGATAGAACTCCTAGATTTCAAGGGAGGCTTACACTAAACCCAGTAGCACATTTAGATCCTTTAGGATTTTTAATGATACTATTATTTGGATTTGGCTGGACAAAGCCATTAGAAACAAATCCAAGTGCCTTTAAAAGAGGCTATAAAGATTCCATAAAAGTATCAATAGCACCACCTTTAGCAAATTTAATAGTAGGTTTTTTAGGTGCATTAATATACGTTTTATTTAATAAGTTATTTATGTGGATTCCAGAAAATATATTTGTGGTAATAGCAGCGATGTTAGGTTTTATAGTTAATGTTAATATTATGTTAGCGGTATTTACCTTATTACCTATACCAGGTTTATCAGGGTTTGATATATTTAGAGATTTATCACGTAAAACTTTTTATAAGTATGCAGATAAAATGTATCAATATCAAATATTTATATTTTTAGGCGTTATTCTTATAAATAATGTATTCCCTTTTATTTCATACATTGCAATGTTTATAAGAAATATTTTTTATAGTATCTTGAATTTACTATTTAGTTTTATATAACAAAAAAAGTAAGCAGTTTAAATGCCCTTATTTTAGTATAAGGGCATTTAACTTTTACTTACTTTTTACGTATTATTAAGTCTCTATCATAAACTTCTTTAAAGAAATCTCTAGCTCTTAATGCTTGGTGAATTTCTACTTCCAAGTTAAGTGGAGATGATAAAAGAATTACAACTTTTTCGTCATCAAAGGTTACTTCAACATCTTTTACAGAAGATACTAAGCTTCTATCTAATCCTTCAGCAATCTTTAAAAGTGCTCCGATTTCATAAATAACTTTTAAGTCAAGTTTATTTATTATAGAAGAGAATTGTGGAACTGGTATTTGATAGTTATTAAATCTGTGCGAAGCAGCAATTGCAGCACTCATTAACAGTTCTTTATGATTTAATACATTTATATAAGAGTTAAGTATTATATAAAAAGAATGTTTATGATGCTGTAAATAATTTATACTTATACCACAATCATGAAGTAATGAGCTAGTTTTTAATATGTTTAAATAGCTATCATCTAAATGATGTAACGGCTTTAAAGAATTAAATAAATCTAATGTAATTTTATAAACCTGATTTGCATGAGGTATATTGCAGTTTAGTGAGTGTAATATACCATATAAACTATAATCTAATATATCTTGTGTTACCTCATAATTATTATCTAAAAACTCATATAGAATACCTTCTCTTAATGAATGATTAGATATTTTTATATAGTTTGAATCTACTAAATCAGAAATACTATTAAAAATAGCTAAAGAAGTAAATATTGTATCAGCCATATCTTGTTCAAGACCTTCTATTTTACGACGTTGTCTTAAATCTTTAGATTTAACCATGTTATAAAGTTCATGTATTTCATTGTTTAATAATTCGTAATTATTAAAATTATCAAACGGATAACGTCTACGTCTTTTATCTATTTTTGCTATATTACGGCCAACATCTCCTAGAAGAATTATTGATTCAAAAGAGTTATTAAGCCAATGTATATCTTTTAAATTATTGTTTATGAATGAAGTACATTCATCTATTGAATCGGATAGAATTCTATCGTTTAATCCATAATTATAAGTTAAATTTATATTACCAAAAGGTAAAACAGACCATTCTTGGATTTTTCCTGTTTTTACCCAAGTTAAATTTGTTGATGTACCGGTTATTTCAACAACAAGAGAGTTTTCTATATTTAAGCTTTTTACAATTCCTAGATAATTATAATATATCTCTTCTTTAGGGGTTAATATTCTTAAATCTAAATCGAAGTTATCTTTAAGTGATTTTATTATAATTTCATTATCACAAATTTGATTAAATGAGTTTGTTGCAATAGCAATTATCTTCGATGTGCCACTAGCTAGGCATAAAGACTCGTAAGTTTTTAATGTAGAAATTATATAATGTAATTTTTCATTACATATTTTACAAGTATTATTTAAATTGTAACAAATCTTCATTGGGGTTTTTAATTCATCTACAACTCTGAAATACCCGATTTCTTCAATTTCTGCAAGTACAAGTCTAAGTGAGCTTGAACTTATATGAATAATTCCAATCTTAACCATAACGCACCTTTTCTTATCTTATTTAAATTATATTGTATATTATTATCCTATTGTACCTTTAATTTTATATAAGTTCAAATAAAAATTTATGATTTATTGACAAAAAAACTTTTTATTAGTTATAATTAAATGAAAAAGAAATTCTATGAAGAGGAAAAGTACTTTAATTAGGTCTTAAAGCGAGTGAACGATGGTGTAAGGTTCATAAGATATATTAAAGGAAAGAGAGCCTTGGAGAAGTTTACCGAAATTAAGTAGGATAAACCGTAGTAGCTGCGTTAAAGCGTTAAGGTGGCATTATTTAAAAATGCAATTAGAGTGGTACCGCGGAATATCCGTCTCTTTTTTATGGAGATGGTTTTTTTATTTTTAAGGAAATAATAAAGTGTATAACTAATTTTTTGAAGAACTTATAGTGCTTTGAAAATTTTTAATATTATTGTGAATATAAATGTTGGAGGTAGTTTTATGGATTATAAAAAGAAAGTTGCAGAACTTATAAAAACAGAAGTAGATATGGATTTAGAGAGTATAGAAAAGTTAATAGAAATCCCACCGAAACCAGAAATGGGTGACTTTGCTTTCCCTTGTTTCCAATTAGCTAAAGCTTTTAGAAAAGCTCCTAATATGATAGCTGAAGAGCTAAAAGAAAAATTAAGTAAAGAAGGTTTTGAAAAGATTGAAAGCTTAGGCCCTTATTTGAATTTCTTTGTTGATAAGGGAACATTTACAAAGAATACAATAGAAAAGATACTTTTAGAAGGAGATTCTTATGGAAGTTCTAATGTTGGTGAAGGGAAGACTGTATGTGTAGAATATTCATCACCAAATATTGCAAAGCCATTCCACGTAGGTCATTTATTTACAACAGCTATAGGAAATTCTTTATATAAGCTATTTAAAAAAGAAGGTTACACAGTTGAAGGAATTAATCACTTAGGAGATTGGGGAACTCAATTTGGTAAGCTTATATCTGCTTATAAGAGATGGGGAAATGAAGAAGCATTAGAGAAAGATGCAATAGCTGAACTTTTAAGAATTTATGTTAAATTCCATGATGAGGCAGAAAAGGATCCTTCGTTAGAAGATGAAGGAAGAGCGTATTTTAAAGCTTTAGAAGATGGGGATAAAGAAGCAGAAGCTTTATGGGAAAGATTTAGAAACTTAAGCTTAAAAGAGTTTGAAAGAGTATATAACGTATTTAATGTTAAATTTGATTCATATGCAGGAGAAGCATTCTATAATGATAAAATGGATGTAGTAGTAAATGAATTAAGAGATAAGGGGTTACTAGTTGAAAGTAATGGAGCTCAAGTAGTAATGCTTGATGAATATAATATGCCACCATGTATAGTTTTAAAAGCTGATGGAGCATCTATATATGCTACAAGAGATTTGGCAGCAGCTATGTATAGAAAAAATAAATATAATTTTGATAAGTGTATATACGTAGTAGGAACTCCACAAGCACTACACTTTAAGCAAGTATTTAAAGTGTTAGAACTTGCTGGGCATGAATGGGCTAATGATTGTGTTCATGTTGGCTTTGGATTAGTTAAGTTTGCAGATAGAAAATTATCTACTAGAAAGGGAGAAGTTATTCTTCTAGATGATTTAATAAGAGAATCAGTAGATAAAACTTTAGAGGTAATAAATGAGAAGAATCCAAATCTTGAAAATAAGGAAGAGGTAGCTAAGAAGATAGGAGTAGGTGCAGTCGTATTTACTTATTTAAAGAACTCAAGAGAGAAGGATATAGTCTTTGATTGGAAAGAGATGCTTTCATTCGAAGGAGAAACTGGACCATATGTTCAATATTCTTATGCAAGAGCTAATAGTATATTAACTAGGGCAGGAGAAGTAAATGACACTGCAGACTTTACAAAGTTAAATTCTAAGGAAGAATTCGAATTAGTTAAAACATTAGAAAACTTTAATAAAAACATTCATTTAGCTATTGAAAAATTAGAACCATCAATAGTAACTAGATATGTAATAGAAGTTGCTAAGACATTTAATAAATTCTATAATAATCATTCAGTGCTAAACTTGGAAGATAAGGGGTTAATGGCAGCGAGATTAGACTTAGTGAAATCAACATGCCAAGTAATAAAAAATGGATTGGAATTAATTGGAATTGAAGTAGTGGAAAAAATGTAGTAGAAAAGAGTAGAAACTGCCTTATGCAGTTTCTACTTTTGTTGGTTTTATGCTATTAACAAAAAGGTAACAGAAAGTTTATTACCAAAAGAACAATTTCTGTTATAATCAAATAGTAAAATGAAAGGAGGCACAAAAATAGTGTTTTTGAAGGACAATAAATATAAAGATGCGGTTATAGCTGCATTGTGGATAGTAGTTTTTAGTATTTTAGCATTTAAATTATTCGGATATTTAGATGATGTAACAAGTGCTTTAGGAAAGATAGTTTCATTATCTATGTCATTTATATATGGAATAGTAATAGCTTATATATTAAATCCTATAGTAAAAGTAATTCAAGTAAAAATGAAAATAAGAAGAAGTCTTGCAATAGCTTTAACTTATATACTATTTTTTACTATTATTACTATTGTATCAATATATGGAATACCAAGCTTAATAGATAGTATTAAAGATATGACTAATAAAGTTCCAGAGTATATAAATGCAGCTCAGAATTTTGTAAATGATATAGTTAGTAATGAGCAGTTAAATGGAATAATTAACTCTACGGGTGCATTAGGAACTATACAGTCATATATTGATAAAATAGGTTCTGTTTTTATTAATCTTTTAGAAGGATCATTTAATACATTATTTAGTTTATCTTCACAGCTTGTTAAGGTAGTATTAGGATTTTTAGTATCTATATATGTTTTATCAGATAAAGATAGACTTATTAATGATTTTAAAAGAGTTTTAGTACTAATATTAAAAGAGAAAAGAGCAAAAGAAGTTATTGAATTTGGTAGAATATATAATAATATGATAGGAACTTACATAGGGATAAAAGCTATAGATTCTACTATTATTGGAATTATGGCATTTATACTACTTACAATAGTTAAATCAGAGTATGCATTACTACTTTCTATAATTGTAGGGATAACTAACATGATACCATATTTCGGGCCGTTTATAGGGGAAGTAGTTGGATTTTTAATAAACGTGTTTGTATCACCAACTAAAGGGATAATAGTGTTTTTAACATTATTTACATTACAAATGTTTGATGGTTGGTATTTAGATCCTAAACTAATAGGAGGAAAGGTTGGAGTTAGACCTTTCTGGATTATATATGCTGTAGTAATCGGAGGGGGCTTTTTTGGACCTATAGGAATGTTGCTTGCTTCGCCAACAGCTGCAACAATGAAGCTTTATTACTCAAAGTTATTAGAAAGAAATAAAGAAGTTATAAAGAAAATAGAGAGAGTATAATGAAAAAGGAGCCTATTGGCTCCTTTTTTATATAAAATGTTACTCTTTATTGTTATTATATTTAGGACAATGGGAAGAGCAACTTCCACAATTGCAACTACCTTTAGAAGATTTTTTTATATTTCTATATATTATAAATGATGCTAATAAAGCTATTACAATTGTTGCGAAAATTTCCATAATACATATCTCCTTTATATAATTAATGAACCGATATTAAATACTAAGAATGATACAGTCCAAGCTAAAATAAGTTGATATCCTACTGAGAATAAAGTCATTTTTAAGCCGAATTCTTTTTTCATAGTACCTAAAACAGTTATACAAGGTGTATATAGTAAAACAAAAACTAAAAATGATAGTGCGGATAAGGCAGTGAAATGTAGTGGTAATAAAACTGAAAGATTACCACCGAATATAACACTCATAGATGAAACGACAGTTTCTTTAGCAATTAATCCTGTTAATAATGAAACTGAAGCTTGCCAATTTCCGAAACCTAAAGGTTTGAATACTGGTGCTAAGAAACCACCTATAGATGATAATATGCTGCTATTTACATCTGTCATACCAGAAAAATTAAAGTTTGATAAAAACCATAAAACTACACTCATTGCAAAAATTAATGTTCCTGCTTTTATAATAAAACTTTTACTTTTTTCGTAAAGTTGATTTATAATATTTTTAAATGATGGTAGTTTGTATTCAGGTAATTCAATTAAGAATGGTTCTTCATCTTTTTTAAATAAAGTATTCTTAAATAGGATTCCCATTATGAAGGCAAGTAGTATTCCTAAAAAATAAAGAGAAGCTACAACTAGCCCTATACTATTTGGAAAAAATACTGCAGCGAAAACACTATAAACAGGTAATCTAGCATTACAACTCATTAAAGGTACAAGAAGAGCAGTTAGCTTTCTATCCTTTTCACTCTCTAAAGTTCTAGCAGTCATAATTGCTGGTACTGAGCATCCGAATCCTACAATCATTGGAATAAATGCTTTCCCTGATAGTCCCATTTTTCTCATAACCTTATCCATAAGGAAAGCTACTCTGGCCATATATCCACTATCTTCTAAAATAGTTATACAAGTAAATAGTGATAGGATTATAGGTAATAAAACTAATATACCACCAACACCAGAAATTATTCCATCAATGATTAGTGAACTAAACCAAGGACTAGAATTTGATAACATATTAGATGCAAAAGGAATAATAGTATCATTTAGAAAGCCATCTAGTAAATCAGAAAGAGGTTGTCCAATCCAACTAAATGTTACTTGGAAAATTAAAGCCATAGTTATAAAGAAAATTGGATATGCTAACCATGGATTTAATAGAATATTATCAAGTTTATCTTTTAAAGTTTCATGCTCGGGATTTTCTGTTTTATTACATTTTTCTAAAATTGATGAAATAAAGTCATAAGCTTCTTTTTCAGAAGAAAATTGATAATTGTTATCATCTTGTGACTTTAAAAAATTATCAGATTTTATTGCTTCTTTAATTTCATTTATACCTAATTCTTTTGATGCTTGAATCGGAATAACTGTAACTTGCAATAATTCTGATAGTTTATCATAATCTATTTTAATTCCTTTTTTTTCAGCAACATCAATCATGTTTACTGCTAAAATAATAGGTTTTTTAAAAGTCTTTAATTGAGTAGTTAAATAAAGATTTCTATCTATATTTGAAGCATCAATTATATTTAAAATAACATCAACATCACCAGTTTCTAAAAATTCTTTTGATACTTTTTCTTCATTAGAATAGGTATCCATAGCGTATATTCCAGGCAAGTCCACAATTTTTACATCATCGAAAGTACCCTCTTTTCTATCTACTGTAACACCAGCCCAGTTTCCAACTCTTTGATTGGAGCCAGTTAATGCGTTAAAAAGAGTTGTTTTTCCTACGTTAGGATTACCTAATAAGGCAACTGTTTTCATTATGTCATCCCCTTTATTTTGTCAAATATATATTTTTTGCGTCTTTCTTTCTGATTGCAAGATCAAAACCTCTTAAGTTTAATACAATTGGATCCCCTAAAGGAGCAATTCTTTTTAATTCAATTTCAGTTCCTTCTATACAACCTAAGGCCGATAGTCTTTTAGCGAGTTTAGAATCGCCATTTATTTTATTTATAATACCTTTTTCACCAAGTTTTAAATCACAAATGCACATAAATTTCACCTCAAATTGAAAATCATTATCATATAATTATAATATCAAAACTTTAACAATTGGTCAATATAATAAAAGTATCACATAAATTGAAAATGCTACGTTTAATAGTAATAATTATATATTCACTTATAAAATAAGATGATATAATGAAAAAAGAAAGTTTAGTAAATTTGAATTGAGGGGGAAGAAAGAATAAAGAAGAAAGAGTGATATTTTTGATAATTAGAGAAAATATAATAGAAGTAGAGGAACAAGATTTAGAGTATATTCTAGAAAGAGAAAATGTTAAGTTTAAACCAGAAGAATTGATATTTTTCGATTTAGAACATTATGTATATAAAAAACCTAAGTGTGTAGGTGTTTTTGGAGCATGTGTATTTGATGATAAGGATAAAAAACTTCATGTTACTCAATATATGATAGAAGGAAAAAATGATGTAGTAGATATATTGATATTGGCTAAGAAATATTTTATAAACATGAAAGAAGAGGGTAAAAAAGCTATAGTAACCTTTTCAGGAAATAATGATTTTACTGTAATAAACTACTTATTTAATAAATATGGTGTTTATTATGATTTTATTAGGGAATATGAATCAGTAGATATTCAAAAAGAATATGAGATGGATAAAAAGACTTCTATAGGATTAAAAAACCTTGAAAAAGTATTTGATATACATAGAGAGAGCGAATTAATCAGCGGTTCAAATTTAGCTAAAACTTTCCATAAAGTATTAAAAGATAAAGAATATATTGAGAGAATGCCAAATGAAAAAATTGAAAATATATTATTGTATAATGAACAAGATGTAGTAAGTTTATATTTGATGTTTACTGCATGGAAGAAATATATTAAACCAATAGAGATAGTAGAAGAAGTTTAATGTTTGTTATCAATATATTGATTTAAGGATAAAATCCTTAAATGATAGATGCTCCTAAATTAATTTAGGAGCATCTATCATTTAGAGGAAGTTTTTTTATAAATATTAGTACCATCAGAAATTAAAGTTACAGTACCATCTTTATCAGTACGATAAACTTTAGTCCCGAGAGAGCTTGTTAATTTTAAAATTTGTGAGTTAGGATGATTATAACTATTATCTTTTCCAACAGAAATAATAGCAATTTCAGGATTGACAGCCTCCCAAAAAGATTGAGAAGTAGATGTTGATGAACCATGATGAGCTATTTTCAAGACATTAGATCTGATGGATGAATCAGAGTTTAGGATTTCTTCTTCATTATTTTTTTCAGAATCTCCAGTGAATAAAAAAGAAGTACTCCCATATTGAATTCTAAATACTGCAGAATAGAGATTTAGATTATCGCCATAATCTTTTGGTGAGGGTGAATATATAGAAATATGGATGCTTTTTCCTAGATTAATAGATGTTGTATTAGTATCAAATACATTAATCTTTTGGTTTTTGGATATAAGAGATTCAACCATTCTTTCAAAAGATTTTGAAGTATGTGTTACTTTAGGCGCAAAGAATTCACCAATATCAAATTTTTTTATGACGGAGTACATATTTCCTATATGATCTTCGTGAGGGTGCGTAGCTATAACATAATCTAATTTATTTATATTTAATGAGTTAAGATAATTGAATAAATTAGAACTGCTTTCCTTGGGACCGGAATCTATGAGAAGATTTTTATTATTAACCTGAACTAGAATTGCATCACCTTGACCAACATCGATAAAATGAACTTCCATTAATTGAGTAGAACTTGAAGGGGGAACTGTACAACTACATAATAAAATAATAAAAATAATGGGTAAAAATTTAAAAAATCTCATAATAACCTCCAAATCATTAATAATACTTAACAAAATAACAAAAAAATATACAAATTTATTAGAGTATTTCTTGAAGTGAAATATTTTAAATAGTATAATTGATATAATTAAACAATAAAGGTGTGAGTAAATTAATGATAATAAAAGGGATTTTGTACGGTGCGTATATGGTAATTCTTAGGGGTAAGGCTATAAAACATTCGTGGATTAAAAAATATAAAGGGCAGGAAGAAGCAGATAAATATGCTCAACAAACAGCATATCTTTGGGGTAAATATACTATAAAAACTATTGGTATAGATTTAGATATAAGAGGATTAGAAAATATACCTGATGAACCATGTGTTTTTATTGGAAATCATACTAGTATATTAGACATACCTATAATGTTTTATATAATAGATAGATTGGTAGGATTTGTTGCTAAGAAAGAAGTTTTAAAGGTGCCAGTTCTTGGAACATGGCTTGAAAAAGGACACTGTATCCCATTAGATCGAGAAAATCCAAGAGAAGCTATAAAAACAATCAATCATGGAGTGGAATTATTGAAAAAAGGATATTCTTTAGCAATATTTCCAGAAGGAACTAGGAGTAAAGATGGAAATTTAGGAGTATTTAAAAAGGGAAGTTTAAAGCTTGCTACAAAAGCAAAAGCACCTATAGTTCCTATAGCAATAGATCGTGCTTATACGAGCTTTGAAAAAGATAAAAAGTTTAAACCTTCAAAAATAAAAGTTACCTTTGGAAAGGCAATAAATACTGCTGAATTAACTAAGGAACAAGAAAAATCATTGAATGATGATGTAAGAAGTGTCATAGAATCATATTTAAGCTAAGAATGTGCTTTAAAATTTAATAGATTAAGTAAATTTATTAATTATAGTAAGAATTACTTATTTATTTTGCATATTAAAGCATTTTTTGAATAAATAATATAAGATAAAGCCACATTGGGGAGGAGATTGCTAAATGCGAAAAGAATTTTCTATCAACAACGACAAAGTATTAATTAATTTTACAGCGAAATACTGTACAACTTATGAGATGATACTAGATAGTGATGGATTCAGAAGAACTTTAGAAGTTTATTTAAAGAAGGCACAAAACAAGAGATCTAATGCATATAGATATTTATCAGAAGCTCTTGATAGTAATGATATACATTATATAAGAAAAAATCTTGTTACAGTTTTTAAGTGGTTAACTTTAATGAATGTAGAAGAAATATTAGAAGTAAATATAAATTATGAGGGGCTATTTAAAGATAAAAATGAATTTATAAAGGTTATAGAGGATTTTTATCGTTTTTGGAGAAGGCTTGAAAGATACACTATTATTCACACAGATAGGATTAGACAAGGACTTGCAGCTATGAGTTTTACTGAAGCAAATAGTAATTTTTCAAGATTGATATTAAAGTTATATAGAAAAGTGGAAGAGAATGTCTTAGGTGAAAAACCACTGGTATTTAGACAAATACCAGTTGGTGGAAATTGTAGTGTGATGATAAATAAAGTAAATTGGCCAATGCCTAAATCATATCAGATGTTACAAGAGATAAACTTTATTGACTGTATATTAATTGAACCACCATTTATAACTTATCCAAAAAGAAATACGAGAACAGGAATATTCTCAGAAACAACAGAAAATCCTTTAAAGAAATGCGTAATAAATAAAGAACATTGGTTCTGCTATCCAGCGAAAGTTGGAGAGTTATTGGCGTATATATATTTCCATAGAGATTTTATGGAACACGGAATAACGTTATGTAACCTTTTTGAAATGGCAAAAAGAGAAGAGTGCAGAAATAAAAAGCCTGATATAGTATATGTGTTTGGAGGAACAGATAAAGAAGATGACTTCAAAACAGTATTCTATGATGATGTAGAGAATGATATTATGCTTGGATATATCAACCACTCAGATCAAATAGATTATTTTGGATATATGAAAAAAATGATATTAACACTTCATAATATAATAATGATAAAAAGGGGATATTTACCTATTCATGGAGCAATGGTTAATATTAAACTTAAAGATGGTAAAGAAGCTAATGTTGTTATTATGGGAGATAGTGGAGCAGGAAAATCTGAAAGTTTAGAGGCATTTAGAGCTCTTGGTAAAGATAATATAAGTGATATGACTGTAATTTTTGATGATATGGGTACATTTAAAAATACAGATGAAGAAGTAGTTGGTTACGGAACAGAAATAGGAGCTTTTGTTAGGTTAGATGATTTGGAGCAAGGATATGCTTTTAATGAAATAGATAGAAGTATATTTATGAATCCGGATAAGATAAATGCTAGACTAGTAATGCCGATAACGCCTTATTTTGAAATAGTTAAGGGATATAAGGTAGATATAATGCTTTATGCAAATAACTACACGGAAGTAGGAAGTAATGATAAATCTATAGAGTTCTTTGATAATGTTGATGACTCTATTAAAGTATTTAAAAGTGGAGCAAGAATGGCTAAGGGAACTACTTCAGAAAAAGGTTTAGTTGAAAGTTATTTTGCAAATCCGTTTGGACCAGTTCAAATGCAAGATGAGACAGATATATTAATAGAAGACTACTTTAAGCTTATGTTTAAAAATAATATTAAGGTAGGTCAGATTAAAACTTGCTTAGGAATTAAAGGTCAAGAAAAAGAAGGACCAAGAAGAGCAGCTATAGAATTATTTGATATTATAAAAGAAAGAAATAGCATATAAACCAGAAATTCCGATTATAGAATATATAATTCTACTGAATACAGACATATAACCGAAAATATTAGAGATTAAATCAAATTCAAATATACCAATTAAGCCCCAGTTAATAGAGCCAAGTATAATTAATGTAAGTACTATATTATCTAGTAGTTTCATAAAAAAACCTCCTTATTTATGATACTGTTGCTATAGTAACCATAAAAAGGAGGTTTTATTCATTAAATAGTAATATTTCTGTCTATAGGCTGATTTAACGAAATAATAGTATCGGTTCGCTGAATTCCGGTTATAACATTAATTTTATTTAAAAGTATATCTTGAAGGTCTGTGATATTTTTACATATAACTTTTGCGAATACTGAATAATCACCAGTAGTTAAGTGTAACTCCACAACCTCATTGATTTTTGATAACTCATCAAAAACAGCATTGAATGAAGAAGTTTTATCTACATAAATACCAACAAAACAACAAACATCATACCCAAGTTTTGGAAGGTCAAGTAATATACGAGAACCTTTTATAATACCAAGTTCCTCCATCTTTTTCATACGCACATGTATTGTTCCACCACTTACATGACAAAGTCTAGCAATTTCTAAATAAGGAGTTCTACAATCCTTAACTAATATATCTAAAATCTGAAAATCTAGTTCATCTAATTGATAACTTTGATTCAAAACTAACACCCCTTTTAATAAATTTATAATATCTTCTATATATTTTATCAAATTATATAAGAAAAAAGAAGTATTAAATAAAATCTTTTAAATAATAAGTGAAAATTTAACGTTTTATCAAAAAATGGAAAAATAATATTACTTGAAAATATGTTAAATTAAAAGTAATATATAAGTATAATATATGGAAGGAGCAAACAGAGGATGGGCATTTTATTTACAGTATTATATTTCGTAATATTACTAGCAATTACATTTGGAATTCTTTTCTTAGGTAGAAAATATGTTTTCTCAAAGGTAAGAATAAATAAATTTATACCTTTAGGAATATCTATAGCATTATTTCTTATACAATTATTCTTACCAAAGATTATGCAAGAACAAAATATGTGGGTAAGTATGGTATTTACTATAGTTACAGTAACATTTTTCTTATGGTTTTTGGAGATTCAAACTACTGGAGGACCTAAGAAAAAAGAAAAACAAATTGAAATTAGACCTAAGGCTAAGCCAAATAGAGTTAAGCATTTAAAAAATCAAAATAATGATAAGTAAAATAAAAATGAGAAGCTTTTAATTTGCTTCTCATTTTTTTTACAAGGTTTCTTCGTTATTAATGTTATAATGATAAATGAAAATAGGAGATGTAATAGCAATTTTACCATCTGCTTGATAGACTTTTATTACATACCAACTTTCATTTTCGGAAGGAATATGTTCATAGAGGTATTTGATACTATTTAAATTTATATTGTTTATTGATTTAATAAGTTTGCCACCATTTGTTATTATTTCGATATCCTTTATTCTATATTTAACATCCTCTGCAAAAATTGAAAACTTTAATTTTTTATTACTAATAACTAAGCTTTCTCCCATAAAGCTATTATTTATTGTAAAATATAATCTCAAAAATCTAGACTCAGTAGAATATGTTCTATGCATTCTAAACGCATCTGTTAAAGCTTCGTGAGATAATTCATTTCCTATATATACAGTAAGATTATCAGATTGATCAAAATTAATTCTGTGATTATCCTGACCATTTATAGCGCTTAATTTCCAACCACAATCTAATAATTGAAAAAAATATTTGTCGTGATAAGTAATCTTTGCAGAAGGATTACCATTACAAACTTCGATAGATGTAATTATATTATTAAATATTGGATCGTAGGGAATAGCCATTATATTTTTATGGGGATGATTAATAGATATAAATGCAGTTGGATTGTTTAACATCCATAACGTTAAAAGTCTTAAATCTTTAACTGCACCAGTAAAAAAGTTTTTTGAGTTTATTACGTTAAAATCACCAAATGATTCTGTTCTACATTCAAAGCCAATCATTGGAAGGAAGTCATCATGAGATTTTTTGAATTTATTACAGATGCTATTTAAACTTTGCCATTTTGTTGATGAACTGTCTTTAGATGATTTATTATTAAGGAAATCATTATGATCGGTTATAAATAAATAATCTAGTCCACATTTTGTTGCATATTCATATAGCTCAGAAGGCGTTCCTCTACCAGTAGAGTAATTTGAATGACAGTGAGGTATTCCGTAATAAAATTTTATTTTATTTTGATCAAAGACTATATTATCTTTATTTTTCTTTTTTCCCAAAGTTTATACCTCTTAATAAATTATTACTTACTTATATATAGTATTGTGAGTATTAAAATAATGACAACAATTATAAATGATGATAAAATAAAGTGAAACTTTGGAATAAGTGAGGTTGAAGAGATGATTAAGGAGTTTAGTGGTAAATACCCTAAAATTAATGAGACTGCATATATATCAGAATCTGTAGATATTATAGGGGATGTTTTAATAGAAGAAAATGTTAATGTATGGTTTGGAGCAAGATTAAGAGCCGATATGAATAAAATAGTTGTTGGAGAAAATTCTAACATCCAAGAAAATTCAGTTATTCATATAGATAATGAGTATGAGACTATAATAGGTAAAAATGTTACTATAGGACATGGAGCTATAATACATGGATGTAATATTTCAGATAATGTTTTAGTGGGAATGGGATCTATAATATTAAATGGAGCGAAAATTGGTAAGAATACTATTATAGGTGCAGGAGCATTAGTAACACAAGGGAAATCATTTGAAGATGGTGTACTAATATTAGGAAATCCAGCTAAGGTTATTAGAAAATTAACAGATGAAGAAATAGATAGAATTCAAAAGTCTGCTGATAATTATGTAGCATTAAGTAAGAAATATAAATAATAGGAGGGCTTATGTTAAAAATAGGTGATTATAATACGTTAAAAGTTGATAGAGAGAAGGATTTTGGGTTCTACTTGGTAGATCAAGAGAGTGGTGAGGATGTATTACTTCCAAAATCTTTAGCTGAGGGAATGAATGTTGAAGTTGGGCAAGAAAGAGAAGTTTTTATTTATAGAGATTCGAAAGATAGACCTATAGCTACTTTTAAAAAGCCGTTAGCTAAAGTATATGATGTAGCATATCTAAAAGTTGTTCAACAAGGTGAGTTTGGTGCATTCGTAGACTTTGGACTAGATAGGGATATCTTTGTTCCATTAAAAGAGCAACGTTTTAAACTTCGTACAGGAGATAAATATTTATTTTACATATATTTAGATAAGACAAATAGATTAGCAGGTACTACTGAAGTTGAAAACTACATAGAAGTAGCAGATGAATCAGTAGGGTTTAAAGTTGGAGATGAAGTAACTGCTATGGTTTATTCAAGAACACCATCGGGAACTTTAAATGTTGCTGTAGATGGAAAATATAAAGGTTTAGTTTTACCTAATGAATATTATGAAGAAATATTCCCAGGTGCAGAAATGAGCTTAAGAGTTAAGAGAATATATGAAGATGGAGTCATTGGGTTAACTCCAAGAAAAACTAGATTAAGCGAAAGAGATGAACTAAAAGAAAAGATAGTTAAGTATATGAAAAAGAATGGAGGATTTATGGAGTTTAATGATAAATCCAATCCAGAAGATATTAAAGCTACATTTGGAACAAGTAAAAATTACTTTAAGATGGCTTTAGGTGGTCTTATGAAAGAAGGAAAACTTAAACAAGATTCAGAAGGTTGTAGATTAATATAAGATTAAAAAGATGTTACAAATATGTAGCATCTTTTAATTTTTATAATTTATTACATAATATTTTTTATTATGTGTAGAAATATGTAGAAAAAATTGAAATTATTTATATAATGATGTAAAATTTAGAAGTGTTAAAATATAAACATAGTATTTAGAATGATTTTATTTAGATAAAATGATGGGGTAAATTATTTATGAAGCAAGAGTGTTTAAGAAAAGGGCAAAAGACCTGGGATATAATAAATATATTAAGCATAATAATATTTTTATTTTTTACGTCCATAGTTATTAAAGGGATTTCAGATAAATATTTTATAGAATACATGTGTAAAACTATAACTAGTATGTTTTATATTGTTTTAATGATTTATTCTATAAGTAGAATGAAATATAAGTATAATAGTATTTTTTCAGAAGATAATGAAGATGATTTCTATTTAAAAATATCAATAGGGTGCGGTTTTTTAGCTCTAATTACAATAATAAAGTCAGCAATATTTTATTCTACATATACTAACAATATAAGTTTTGACTTAATATCTAATAAAACTATATTTATTAATACTATATATTACATATTACAAATTATATTGATAGGAGCTACATTAAATAATTTTAAAGAAAATTTTAAATACTTTATAATAATATTTATAGTAGGAATATTAATTAACTTTGTATTTATGGAAATTATTGAATTAAACGTCGGTTCATGGGGATACTCTATTAGAAGTATGCTTCTTGTATGTGGTTTCATATTTTTAATAATATTATTATATAAAGAAAAAGAAAGATTTGATGATGACTCATATAAAGGAATACTAGTATATTTATCATTGAAGGTAGTATATTTATTATCTATGTATTTTAAAAAATATGATTTTTTTGATTTAAGATTTTATTTATTTACGCTAATTTATATTGTTGGGGAATATTCGTTTTTAAAAGTGTTAATAAGTAACACTTTGATTAATACTGAAAAAAATTTAAATGAAAAATTACATTACATGGTATCTTGGTATGAAGGTATATTTGAAAATATGCCTGATGCAGTGACTATAAGAAAAAATGATGAAATAATCTATATAAACGATAGTTATCAAAATTTCTTTAATATAAAAAATAAGAATGATGTAATAGGCAAAAGTATCTTTGATATTGTTGATAAAGGTTCTTATGAAAGAATTAAGGAAAAAGATACTATATTATCAAATGATAGTATTTTGAAGCCAAGAAGAAATATTTATACTATAAATGATATTACAATAGAGTGTGAAGAAATTGGAGTTAAATTAAAGGATACATATAATGATTTATATTTGTTTATTCTTAGAGATATAAAGTATAGAAAAGATTACGAAAATATGATATTAAAATTAAAACAAAAGGAAGATGATGAAAAATTGAAGAATCAATTCTTTACTAATATATCTCATGAGTTTAAGACACCTGTAAATGTAATATATTCTGCTATGCAGATGCAGGAAAAGTATATAGATGATGGCAATTTAGTAGGATGTAGAAAATATACATCATCTATAAGACAAAATTGCTTTAGACTCATAAAGCTGATTAATAATATATTAGATATAAATAAAATAGAAAGTGGATATTATTCACCTACTAAAAAAATAGTAAATATAGTAGAGAAAGTTGAAGATATAACTAAATCAATTATTGATTATGCATCGTTTAAAGGTATAGAGGTTATATTTGACACTGTAGAAGAGGAGATTTTTTGCTCTTGTGATGAAGATTCAATAGAAAGAATTGTATTAAACCTAATATCTAATGCTATAAAATATAATGAACATGGTGGATTATTATATGTAAACATAGAAAAAGCTGAAGATAAAGTAGCGATATTTTTTAAGGATAATGGCTGTGGAATAGACAAAGATAGAGTAGATACTATATTTAATAGATTTGAAAGAGGAGATACTACTTTATATAGAAAAGCTGAAGGAAGTGGAATAGGTTTAAATTTAGTTAAGTCTATGGTAGAAATCAATAATGGTAATATATCTATAGAGAGTGAAGTAGGGAAAGGTACTACTGTAAGAGTAGAATTGCCTGTAGTAAAGTGTGATGTAGAAGATTATTATAAATTACAGGATGAATTTACATTTGAAAATACACTAGTACCAAAAGTAGAAATAGAATTTTCAGATATATACTTCTAAAATAAGCTAATCTTATTTATATAAGATTAGCTTATTTTAAATTATTTAACTGTAGAGGATAATTACCTAAATCTTTTTCGATAATAGTATTTAAAGATATTACTTCTATATAGTATGGAGCAGGAATATTCTCTAAGAAAGATGATGCCTTAGAAGATAAGGGGGAAGTAGTAATCAATATACCTTTATATAATGATTTTGATATTAAAAGACCTAGAAGACTTTCTAAGTCAACTTCATCAACTAAAATATCCTTAGGATTTTTTTTGCAGCAAACATAATAACTAGAATTATCTAAAGTACAAATTATTGAGGAGGTTGAATCTGAAATATCAGAAAATATTATATTGCTATATCCTAGATAAGCTAAGTACTCACCGCACCAAATTTGAAACTCTTTAGGGGTAAGTCTTATTAAAGAATTAAGAAGAGGACTACCATTTTGATATTCTTTTGATAAGCTATAAAACTCTAAAGCATTAACTATTATTTTTCCTATAAGTGGACAAAAAAAGATTATTATAATAAACAAATAAATATTATTAAAACTCATTACTTACCTCCAGTTCTATATTACAATTTTTATATAATCGTATGGATTTAGTTAGTTCATATCCATCAATTAATTTTATTTCAAAGTTGGATGAAGAATTCAATACTCTAACGAAATCACACACATCGTTTGAATATGAAGTATTATTTATGAAAAGACCTCTTTTACAATCATTTGTGATCATACGTCCTAAAAAACTTTCTATATCTTTTTTGGTAGTAAGTGTAGATAGATTTTCATTATTAGAATCATTTTTCATGATATTTTGTATACAAGTTATATAGACATTATCTCCATTTAATATTCCTTTAAGATTTGTTAATTCAGGAATATTATCTTTGAAAATAATAATATTTTCATAATTATGAGTAGAA
>NZ_JACOOO010000033.1:0-99900 GCF_014287825.1 Clostridium hominis | reverse complement strand
CCTTTAGTTTCATATTAACCACCTATATTAAAAAATTTAGTATATATTTTATTATAATACTATATTTTACAAATAAAGCAATTGATAAAAACTTAAATAATTCTTAAATTTTCAATTAATATTATTTTATCTTTTGCTTTTTGATAAGTCTTTAGAGATTTCAAATTTATAAGTTAAAGGTTCTATTATAAAGAATAGTATAAAAAATAAAATGAATGCTAAAAGATATTTTGCCCAAGAGCCAATATTTATATTAGATGAATTTACAATAACTGCCCAAGCTATGAAGGTAAATAGCATTATAATGCTAAATATAAATTTAGATTTTATAGATGCTACTAACTTTGTTTTGCATTTAGGACAATTTATAAATTGCGAGTACTTTCTTAAAAAAATATCTTTAGTTGAAAATTTATAATTACAGTGCGGACAAGTTTTATTAATCATTTTCATACCTCCTAATATTTACAATTATAATACTATGTATTATAAAAAAATATAATTATTACAGTAAAGTTCATTATATTAAATAAAATATTTTTAAAAGATAATACTATAATTATAAATTTATTCACTTAATAAAAGGAGTAGTTATATGTATTATAGAAAAGAATATTACGATGTAGTAAAAGAATTAGAAAGCAATGCTGAAGGTATTACAAGCAGTGAAGCTAAAAATAGACTTGAAAGAGATGGGTATAACGAGTTAAAAGAAGGATCTAAGGTTCCTTTATGGAAAATGTTCTTAGAGAGTTTTAAAGACCCATTAGTTATTGTGTTACTTATAGCTGCTATAGTACAAATGTTTTTAGGTGAAGTTGTAGAATCACTTATTATATTTTTAGTAGTAATATTAAATTCTGTATTAGGAGTTACTCAAACTAGGAAAGCAGAAAGTTCTTTAGATAGTTTAAAAAAACTATCAGCACCCAGTGCGAAAGTGTTAAGAGATGGTAAAAAAGTTACAGTTCCTGTTAAGGAAATTGTAGTTGGTGATGTAGTATTTTTAGAGGCAGGAGATTATATACCAGCTGATGGTAGACTTATTGAAGCACAGACTTTAAAAGTAGTCGAAGGTATGCTTACAGGAGAAGCTGAGGCAGTATTAAAGCATACAGATAAAATAGATGAAGAAGTTGGAATAGGCGATAGAAAGAACATGGTATTTAGTGGAGCTACTGTTGTTTATGGAAGAGGTAAGCTAGTGGTAACTCAAACAGGTATGAATACAGAAATGGGAAAAGTAGCAGCACTTTTAGAAACAGCAGGAAATAAACAGACTCCACTTCAACAAAAGCTTGATGATTTTGGTAAGAAGTTAGGTATAATTATAATGATTTTGGCAGCTGCTATATTTGCAATTCAAGTTATAAGAGGATATTTAGCTGGAAGTGATTTAAAAGCTCTAATTTTTGATTCGTTTATGTTTGCAATTGCGGTAGCTGTAGCAGCTATTCCAGAAGCTTTATCTTCAATAGTAACTATAGTATTAGCTGTAGGAACTAAAGATATGGCAAAAAAACAAGCTATAGTTAGAAAGCTTCCAGCTGTTGAAACATTAGGGTCTACTGGTGTTATATGTACTGATAAAACTGGAACATTAACGCAAAATAAGATGACAGTTGTAGATTTCTTTATGTATGGAATAACAAAAGAAGAAGTAAAGGCAGAAGGCGACTCATCAGAACAAGTTGAAGCTATGAATTTAAGCTCAACATTATGTAATGATGCCGATATTACTGAGGCTGGAGTGGAACTTGGAGATCCTACAGAAGTAGCGCTTTTAAGGTTTGCAAATAAAAGAGGAATAGATTATAAAGAGTTAAGAGATAAATATGATAGATTGAGTGAGATTCCTTTTGATTCTGATAGAAAATTAATGTCTACAGTAAATTCAATAAATGGAAATGCTATAATGTTTACTAAAGGTGGGCCAGATGTAGTATTTAGTCGTGTATCTAAAGCTTTAGATGATGGTGATGAAGTAGAGATTACTGAAGAAATTTTAAATAAATATAGAAAACAAAATGAGGATTTTTCCAATAGAGCATTAAGGGTATTAGCTTTTGCATTAAAGGATGTGCCTGATGAGAACTTTGTTCCTGCATTAGATGACGAAGTAGATATGACTTTAGTAGGATTAATGGCTATGATAGATCCTCCAAGGGAAGAAGTATATGGAGCTGTAGCGGAGGCAACTGGAGCAGGAATAAAAACAGTTATGATTACTGGAGATCATAAAACTACGGCAGCTGCTATAGCGAAAGAAATAGGAATAATGAAAGATGGAGATATAGCATTAACTGGTCAAGAATTGGATGCGTTAAGCGAAAAGGAATTAGAAGAAAAGCTAGAGCATATAACAGTTTATGCAAGAGTTTCACCGGAAAATAAGATTCGTATAGTTAAAGCTTGGCAAGAAAAAGGATATATTACTGCTATGACTGGTGATGGAGTAAATGATGCCCCAGCGTTGAAGCAAGCTAATATAGGAATTGGAATGGGTAGTGGAACAGATGTAGCTAAAGATGCAGCTGCAATGATATTAACAGATGATAATTTTAAAACTATAGTTTCAGCAGTTGAAGTAGGAAGGACTGTGTATAGCAATATAAAAAAATCTATTACATATCTTTTTGCAGGTAATTTAGGAGCTATAATAGCTATTCTATTTGCAGTTTTTGTTGGATGGTCAAATCCATTTACAGCATTACAACTATTATTTATTAATTTAATAAATGACTCACTTCCAGCAATAGCTTTAGGGCTTGAACCGGCAGAAAAGAATATTATGAGTGAAAAGCCAAGAGATATTAATGAAGGAATATTGCAAGGTGGAACATGGCAAGCAGTACTTTTAAGAGGTGTTATAATAGGGATTGTTGTAATTTTAGCTCAATATATAGGGAATAAAGTATCACCAGAACTTGGCGCTGCAATGGCATTTTCTACAGTAACAATAGCTAGAATATTTCAAACTTTACCTGCAAGATCAGACAAAGTTACAGCATTCAAATTGGGTGTATTTAAAAATATCTATGCTATTGGAGCTATAATAATTTGCCTTTTGTTATATTGTATAGTACTAATTCCAGGAGTTAGAAGTATATTTGATATACCCAATGAATTTGGTATGCTTAACTTTTTAATTTGCTTAGGCTTTGGATTGCTTGCAGCATTGATTATGGAAGTAAGCAAACTATTTAATAAAACAAAGGCTAATAGTTAAGGATAACATTTGTACTTTGCTTCACTAGATTAATAATTTATATTTTTATTATTTTATTGAAGTGAAGTACATTTTTGTTTTAATATGAGTTTTAAAAAAATTTAAACATTATTTAACTTAAATATAAAGTTATTAGCTTATATATATTTAGTAAAATTATATTCATATGTTATAATTAGGATAATAAAACATATGAGGAGTTAGATCATGGTATTAGTAAGTTGTCCATTAAAACAAAATGATATTATTAAATTAATAGAAGAGTATAAAGTTAATGATGAAAATTTATTTTCTTTTAAAAGCAGAAAAGGAGTTCAATTATATTTTGATTCGAAACTAAATGATGATGAAGCTTGTTTGATAATTAAAAATATAATAAAGTCTTATAAATATAGCCCTGCACTAATGTATAATGTAGTTACTTGTTATGGAGATAAAATAAACTGGTATAAATAAAGAAGAATTTTAGTATATTTTAAGAATTTATTAAGATATTGTTTAAAGAAAATAGTGGGTTAAGATGATATAATAGGTAGAGTGTTAAAGAGTCAAAAGTATGGTCATATATTAAAAAATAGTAAAGTAACTAAAAATAATATATAATATACAAACGAATATTTCTTATAATGGAAAGTATAATTGCTAGAGACATAATTTTAGTAATGTAGTCATATGTAAGTAGAAGAAGGAGTATGTAGAAAATGAATATACTGATTTTATCAGCATCCACTGGGGGAGGCCATATGAGAGCCTCAAGAGCTATAGAAAATTACATGAGTGAGCATGATGAAAGTGCAAATGTAAAAATTGTAGATAGCTTACTATATATTAATCCAATTTTAAATAAGACGGTAACAAGTGGATATGTATATTTAGCAACCAAGACACCCAAAATATATGGAAAACTTTATGAGTTAACAAACAAAGAAGATCGTTGGATTAGCTTTGTGAGTAGACTTAACTATTTATTTGCAAATAAGCTATTACCATTAATTGATGAATTTAAGCCAGACGTTATAATTACAACACATCCATTTCCAACAGAGATGGTTTCTATATTAAAGTCAAAGGAACTTGTAAATATTCCTTTAGTATGTATAATGACAGATTATGCACCACATAAGACATGGGTAAACCAGCAGGTGGATGCTTATATAGTTTCAAATGACGATATGGTTAAAGAGATGAGTAATATTGGAATTAAAGAAGAAGTAATATACCCTTATGGAATACCTATAGAGCAAGTTTTCTTTGAAAAGAAAGACAAGGATTTAGTGCTAGATGAATTAGAGTTAAATCCTAACTTGCCTACAATTTTAATGATGGCAGGAAGCTTTGGAGTAACAAATGTTTTTAAGATTTATGAAGATATAATAAATATAAATAGAGATTTTCAAGTGATTGTTATTACTGGGAAAAATCAAAAGCTATATGATGAATTTGCTAAAGTTATAAATAAGAGTGAAAAGCAAACTAAATTAATTTACTTTACAGACGAAGTTAATAAGTTTATGCAAGCTGCAGATATTATAATAACTAAACCAGGTGGTTTAACAATTACAGAAGCTTTAGCATCAAATATACCTATGGCAATTTTTGATGCAATACCAGGGCAAGAGGAAGAGAATGCAGATTTCTTAATAAATCATAATATGGCAATTAAATTAGAAAAAGGACAAAGCTGTGATAAGTTAATTGAAGAATTACTAATAAACAAAGAAAAGCTAAATAATATGAAAGAAGCATGCAAATCATTTGATAAAAATGATTCCTCCAAAAATATTTGTGCATTAATAAATGAACTAGTTGAAAATAATAAGATTTAGCATTATATTATAACAATATTAATATATATAGTATAAGTTGAGAGAATTTAAGGGAGGTAATTAAATGACAAAAACAAACGCTATTTATAAGTGCGATATATGTGGAAATATCGTTGAAGTATTACAGGAGGCTGCAGGGACTTTAGTATGTTGTGGAAAACCAATGACTTTAAAGGATGAGAGAACTAAAGATGGAGTAGGAGAAAAACATCTACCAGTAGTAGAGAAGAGAGAAGATGGAGTATTTGTTAAGGTTGGAGAAGTTGAGCATCCGATGATTCAAGAACACCATATACAATGGATAGAAGTTCTAACAGATACTGAGGTTATTAGATTGAACTTAAAAGCTGGAGATAAGCCAGAAGGTATATTTAATGTAGATTATAATAATGTGGTTGCAGTAAGAGAATATTGTAATTTACATGGATTATGGTCTATTAATTTGAAATAAAGTAACAAAAGGTGTACTTAGATATCTAGGTACACCTATTTTTTGATTAAATCAAGGATAAGATGTTAATATTAAAAAAGGTATGATATTAACTGCAAGGGGTAGAAAAGTGAAAAATATTAAATTTTTAATGATATATGCTCTAATTATGTTGTTCTTCACAGGTTGTAGCGGCAGTTCAGTACAAGAAGAGGATAATAATATTAGTGAAAACAATAATGAAATTGAAGAGGTAGATAAAATAAAGGATAAAGTAGAATCTATGTCTTTGGAGGAGAAGATAGGTCAACTTTTTATAGTGGGATTTGAGGGTGAAGAAATAAATGATGAAATAGTAGATTTAGTAAAGAATCAAAAAGTTGGAGGACTTATATATTTTTCAAGAAATATTGTAGATTCAAATCAAATAATAAACTTGAATAATGAAATAAAAGCTATAGAAAAAGATATTCCGTTATTTATATCTGTAGATGAAGAGGGCGGTGTTGTTTCGAGAGTTCCAGAAGAGTTTGTAAAACTTCCTTCTAGTGGGTATATAGGACAATTTAATGATGAGAATCTAAGTTATAATGTAGGTAAGATTATTGCAAAGGAATTAAATAGTCTTGGCTTTAATATGGACTTTGCTCCAGTATTGGATATTGATAGTAATCCCAATAATACGGTAATAGGAGAAAGGGCATTTGGTAATAATTCAGAAATAGTTTCAAGGCTAGGAATCAAGACTATGGAAGGTATAAAAGATGGTAAAATAATCCCTGTGGTGAAACATTTTCCAGGGCATGGGGATACAGATGTGGATTCACATTATGGATTGCCTATAGTAAAAAAAACATTAGAAGAACTTGAAAATTTAGAGTTTATTCCTTTTAAAAATGCAATAGATAATGGCGCTGATGTAGTGATGATTTCTAGTATAATATTAGAAAGTATAGATAATGAATATCCGGCTACTATGTCAAAGAAAGTAACTACTGATATTTTGAGAGATAGCTTAGGTTTTGATGGAGTAATAGCAACAGATGATATGACTATGGGAGCTATAGTAGATAATTATAATTTGGCAGATGCAGTTATTATGTCTATAAATGCAGGAAGTGATCTTGTACTTGTATGTCATGGATATGATGATATTATAAACTCAATAGTAGCTGTGAAAGATGCAGTTAATAGTAAAATTATATCAGAAGAAAAAATAGATGAAAGTGTATATAGAATTCTAAAGTTAAAGGATAAATATAATGTAAACAACAAAGTAATAGGCAATGATATAGATATTGAAGGGATAAATTCAGAAATTAAATCTTTATTTAATCAATAAATTTATATAAATTATTATATTGGAAGGAATTGTTATTGAAAAAGAGGATATTTTAAATTAATGTATAAAAGGAGATTAAATAAAGTATAATGGAGGAAATATGACGACACAACTTGAAAAAATATTAAATTTAACTTTAGCTTGGGTATTAACTGATGGTGTAAAATTAGTTATAGGCCTTATAGTATTGTCTATAGGATGGAAGTTAATAAAGAAACTTATTAAAATTATGAATGTTTTAATGGATAAGAATAATGTAGATAAAACTCTAAGAAACTTCTTAGATGCTTTAGTGGAAGTAGTATTGAGAGTTGTTCTAATTATGGCAGTGTTAGAGTTTGTAGGAATAAAAGCTACTGGGATAGCAGCTATATTTGCTTCAGCTGGTTTAGCGATAGGGCTTGCATTACAAGGTAGTTTATCAAATTTCGCTGGAGGGGTGATTATTCTTTTAATAAGACCTTTTAATGTAGGAGATTATATTGAAGGGGCAGGGCATTCAGGAACAGTTGAAAAGATAAGTATATTTTACACATGTTTAGTTACTCCAGATAATAAACAAATACTAATTCCTAATGGGTCATTAGCTAATGATAGTATAGTAAATTATTCTTCAAAAGATACAAGAAGAGTTGATATAGTTTTTGGTGTATCTTATGATGACGATATATTTAAGGTTAAAAGAATTCTTACACAAGTTGTAGACGCTAATGAGTTAATACTTAAAAATCCAGAGCCATTTATATCTATAAATGAGCATGGTGCAAGTTCTATAAATTTTGTGGTTAGAGCATGGTGTAAGACATCAGACTACTGGACAGTTTACTTTGATTTATTAGAGAAAGTTATGGTTAGATTTAATGAAGAAAATATAAGTATACCTTATCCACAAATGGATTTGCATTTAAAGGATGGTAAGTTACAAGAAAATTAATATTATATGATGATGAAAGGTTATTGCATGGTTAATAAGTGCAATAACCTTTTTGTTTATATATTGTAAAAAATTGTATAAGTAAGGAATTTTATAATATTAGCAAACATAATAATCAATAGAATTATCTTTAGGATTTTTTATATTATTTAGAAGGATTTTATAAATAAATAATGAAATTAATTAACTATGGGGTGATTAGAGAAATGAGGACTTTAATTATATATGGTAGCAATCATGGATGTGCAAAAAAATGTGCAGAGCTTTTAGAGGGAAAGTTAAAAGGAGAAGTAGATATAGTGGATATAAGAAAGGATGTAACACTTGATTTAAATATCTACGATAAAATTATAATTGGTGGTTCCATCTACATGGGGAAAATTCAAAAGGAAATAACAGAGGTATGTGAAAACTATTATGGGAATTTAAAAGATAAAAAAGTGGGATTATACGTATGTTGTATGAATGAGGAAAACATTGAAGCACAGATTAAAGATAATTTTCCAGAAGAATTATTATTTGGTGCAGTTACACAAGGGTATTTTGGAGGCGCTTTTAATTTTAAAGATATGAACTTCATAGAAAGATTTATAATAAGAAAAGTAGCTAAATCATTATCTAAAACTAATGAAAAATTTAAAAAAATAGATATGAAAAAATTTGTAGATATGATTGAAAGGGGAAATATTGAAAAGTTTGCTAAGGCAATGAATAGCTTTTAATCAAACCTGAGCAAGTTATGTATAATAAAAATGAAATTTCATATAATAGTATTGTAGCCAACTAACTTTTGTTATTAAAGTTATAGGTGGTTATGGGGCGTTGCAGGACAAAATGCAACGTCTTTTAAATTGCTATTAAAAAGTGGTAGCACATACATAACTACAAACGTATTATAACAGTAAAAGATATAAAGTGGAGGAATGTATGGACGCTTATCAATTAATAGGGCTTCTTCAACAAAAAATGAAAGATCCAAGATTTGCAAGTAGATTTAATCAATTAGCAGAGGAATTAAATTCTATACCAGGTTTGCAACAAAGAGTAATGCAAATTGTTCAAATCGATAATGAAAAAAAGAGACAAAAAGAATTGGATAAATTGCCTTCAAAAGCAAAATCTATAGTTAAAGAATTATTAGAAATGTTAAGATAATTACTTAAATGAAATAAAGTGCGAAACACTCTTTAGTTAATAGTGAAGAGCTAAAAGTGAAAAGTTAGGGATGAAACTTCTAGGTAGTTTCTAAAATTATAATTATTTAAAGTCAGCTTAGCTGACTTTATTCATAAACTCTTAACTTTACACTTTTAACTTTTAACCCAATAAAGTGTTTCGTGCTTTAAATTTTTTGTACATTTATAGCCATAGGGCCTTTTTCCCCTTCACCTATTGAAAAGGATACATTTTCTCCTTCGTGCAAATCCTTATCAGTCCCTTTTTCTTTAACTTGAGAATGATGTACAAAAATATCTTGACCGTCATTTGCAGAAATAAAGCCATATCCCTTTTCTTGATTAAACCATTTTACTGTACCTGTATAGCTTGACATAAAATCTCTCCTTATTTTATAAAAATATCAATAAATCATTAAATAGTGTTTGAATTTAAATAATTAATTATACGTAAATATAAATTAATAAAATCATTGACTTGGATTTTTAGGCAAAGATGATATAATTATTTTAAATTAATATAGAAACATAGGAGGAGAAAGTTTGAGTAATCACGTATTAGAAGAAGCAAGAAAGTGTTTAGGGTGCAAGAAACCAAGATGTAAAGCTGCATGCCCAGTTAGTACAGAAATACCTGAAGTAATAAGTTTATTTTTAAATGGTGAAATTGAGGAAGCAGGTGAGAAGTTATTTAATAATAATCCATTATCTGTAATATGTTCTCTTGTATGTCCTCATGAGAAGCAATGTGAAGGTAATTGTGTTTTAAATGCTAAAAAGAATCCTGTCCACTTTGGCGATGTAGAAAATTATATATCTAATTTTTATATACATAAGGCTTTTAGTAAATCAAAAATAGATAAGGATAAAAGAGTTGCTATTATAGGATCAGGACCAGCAGGTATAACAATATCAATTTTATTAGCTCAAAAAGGTTACAATGTAACAATATTTGAGGCTCATGATAAAATTGGAGGAGTTTTAAGATATGGAATACCTGAATTTAGATTATCTAGGGATATATTAGATAATATAAAAGAAAAGCTTGTAGAAATAGGGGTTAAAATACGTCCTAATACAATGATAGGCCCTTATATAACTATAGATGATTTGTTTAGAGATGGATATAAGGCTATTTTTATAGGAACAGGAGTATGGAATCCGAGAACCTTGAATGTTAAGGGGGAGACTCTTGGACATGTTCATTATGGTATAGATTATTTGAAAAACCCAGATGTCTATGACTTAGGTGATAGAGTTACTGTAGTAGGAGCTGGAAACGCAGCTATGGATGTTGCTAGAACAGCTATAAGAAAAGGAGCAAAAGAAGTATATGTAATGTATAGAAAAGGTGAAATAGATGCTCCAGCAGAAAAATTAGAAGTAGAATATGCAAAGCTTGATGGAGTAAAGTTCCTTTATTATAAAAATCCTTTAGAGATATTAGAAGATGGAATTAGATATGAAGAAACTAAGGAAGTTTTTGATGCAGAAGGAAATAGAACCGTAACTATAGATAAGGGAAAAGAAGGCGTATTTAATACTGACTCAGTCATAATTGCAGTAAGCCAAGGACCAAGAAGTAATATAGTTTCAACAACAAAAGGTATAAATACTTTATCTTCAGGATTAGTGCACGTAGATGAATGTGGAAGAACATCTAGAGAGGGTGTTTTTGCTAGTGGAGATGTAGTTACAGGAGCGAAGACTGTAGTAGAGGCAGTGAGGTTATCTAAGAAAGTTGCAGAAGCTATTGATGAATATATTAATTCAATTTAATTGTCTTTTAGAAAATTAAATAAATACATATATTTTTTGTTAAATATATGTTATAATTCGTTTATAATATAAAGCTCGTATAAATTCGGAAATTGGTCCGAAAGTTTCTACCTGCTGACCGTAATTGGCAGACTACGAGGGACGTTATTTTATTGTATAAATTTCTATTTATTAAGAGATTTGCGATTTAAATTAACCACCTCAAGTTTTTTTGAGGTGGTTTTTATTATTTTATTAAAGTGTACAGAGATGTCTGTTTTTAGTTGTTTAATAGATATATAGAAATTTATTTTTAAATATTTAAGAGCATTATAGTTACGTTTATATAAACAGTAATATTGAATTTATATGAGAGATAGTAGTTATAAGTATTTCTTCAGTAATATTAATTATAGAGCGTAAGTAGCCTTAGTATTTAAATAGTATTAACTGAAGAAAAATTAGAAATGGAAGGTGTTTATTATGGAAAAATTACGTAAAAAGATATTAGAAGAAGGACAAGCGTTAAGCGAAAATGTTCTTAAAGTTGATTCGTTTTTAAATCATGGGGTTGATCCAGAGCTTATGTATGAAATAGGAACATACTTTAAAGATTATTTTATGCAGAAAAATGTAACGAAGATATTTACAATAGAGAGTTCAGGAATTGCTCCTACAGTTATGACAGCATTACAAATGGGAATACCAATGGTAACTTTAAAGAAGCAAAGTTCAAAAATATTAAATGGAGAAGTATATCAGACATTAGTACATTCTTTTACAAAAGGTAGTAATTATGAATTAACGCTTTCCAAAAAATATATAAATGAAGATGATAATATACTTATTATAGATGATTTTTTAGCAAATGGGGAAGCTGCATTAGGAGCTGCAAGATTAGTTGAGATGGCAGGTGCAAAGGTTGCAGGGATTGGAATAGTTATTGAAAAGTCTTTCCAACCAGGAAGAGATATGCTAAATGAAAAGGGGTATGATGTATACTCTTTAGCTAGAGTAGCTAAGTTAGGTAAAGATCTTATTAAATTTGTAGAAGAATAAAGATATAAATAAAAAGAAATCTCAGAACTTTACTAGTGTACTAGTTAGATTTGAGATTTCTTTTTTATTTAAAGGCAAACTGCGTATAGTTAAAATTAATTTTAAAAGATTATTATTTTGATTTACTAGTTGAAGGTTTTGTTTTAGAATTTCCTTTATTTATAAGTGTAGAAATAGCAAATCCCACAAAGGTAGTTATTAAAGGAAGTACCATCCAAAACATATTATCTGTTAAAATAAACAATATGAAGGCTGCAAGTACACCTATAGCAAGTCCTGATACAATTCCATATGATAATATTTTTTCTGCTTTTTCATTATGTTTAGATAGCTTCTTTTTCTTTTTACTCATAAATGCTCGCTCCTTTTATTACATAATATACCATAATTAAATTATAATACATTATAATTTCTTTTAAAATATTAATAAGCTAAATTATTATATTGATAGATTGCATTTGATATGTTAGCAATTTTTTCTTCAGCATCTTCAATATCATGAGTATACAAAATGATTATGTAAGGGCTATTATTAAAAACAATGCCAACATCATGTATATAAGTATCATAAGTACCAATTTTATGAGCTACTATATCTGAATCTATGTATTTAGTTAGTCTATCGTTATATTCCGAATGAGTTAATACTGATAGCATATGGCTGAAATTTGGATAATAACTAAATTCATAAATATACTTTAATATTTTACATTCTATTTCAGGAGTAATAATATTTTCTTCTGGTGGAAAATCTATTTTAAGTAAATTATATAAATTTTTACGTACCGCTTCATGACCACCAAGATAACGGCCAACCATATTTGTCGCAATGTTGTCAGAATATATAATTGATAAATCTAGTAAGTCTTGAATTTTATAAGATCCAATATAATATTCATCTTGTAAAATACCAGTTCCTTCTTCATAATCTTCAGGTAAATATTCTATATATTGATCTAAATCCAATTTACCAATTGAATTTAAATAATAAGCATAGAGATTTAGACCTACCTTATATGTACTTGCAGCTATAAACTTTTTATCTTCATTTATGTTAATAGTATTATTATTTTCAAAATTATAATAAATTAATCCAATATTATCTAAATCATCGGCTAAATATATTTTTATTCTATCTTCTAGAGAATAATTATTATCATAAAGCATGTCTAATCTTTCTGTATAAGATAAAGAGGCATAATCTGAAGTTGTTAGGGATAATGTTGGACTACTATCATAGTTAGATCGAGTATTAGTAATAATTTTAGTGTCTATATTATCATTAAGTAAAACACTTTCATCAGGTATATTTTCTTTTGAGATGAAAGTTTTATAAATATAAAATGATGATAATAAAAGTATTGTTAATAATATTAATAAGGGAATAGTTTTTATTCTATATTTCTTATTCAAGCTAGTCATCCTTCCTAAGTTGTGTGTAATATGTATTTTAATTTATTAATGTAGATAAAGAATGAACTATGCTATAAGAATTTATGAATAAAAATGAAAATTTGTATTAATTAATTTCAGGAAAAATTCAGATTAGGATGGTAGACTAGTATTATTACTTAGTATGAAATTTTGATGAATTTATTTTTACATAAGTATCATATGATAGAATATTAACTATGTAAAAAGTTTTGTGGAGGAAAGTTATGAATAGCAGAATTTTAGTAGTAGAAGATGATAGTCAAATACAAGAATTAATAGTGGAGTTTTTATCATCACAAGACTATATTGTAGATATAGCATCAGATGGAATTGAGGGATATGAAAAGTTTAAGAGTAGAAATTACGATTTAGTTATATTAGATGTAATGATGCCAAAGCTTGATGGTTATGGGCTTTGTAAGATGATAAAAAGATTAGATGAAAATGTTTCTATAATTTTTTTAACTGCTTTGGGCGATGAGGAAAGTGAAGTAAGAGGCTTTGAACTCAAAGCTGATGATTATATATCTAAACCTTTTTCATTTAATGTACTAATAAAAAGGGTAGAAGCAGTATTAAGAAGACATAAAAAAGAAAAGGAAGAAAGCGATATTTTAGAGTTTGAAAAGTTAAGATTGGAATTGCAAACTTTTAAAGCTTATGTTAATGAAGAGGAAATCGAACTTACTTTAAAAGAGTTTAATATATTAGCATTAATGATCAATAGCTACCCTATTGTAGTTTCAAGAGAAATGCTAATAGAAAAAATATGGGGATATGATTATTTTGGCGATACAAGAGTTATAGATGCTCATATGAAGAACATAAGAAAGAAAATACAAAAAGATTATATAAAAACTATAAAGGGTGTAGGATATGTTCTTGAAAAACAAGTGGAATAACCTAAGCATAAAGAAGAAGAATTTTATATGGAGTGTTCTTATTATAATTATTTCTTTTACATTGTTATACGGTGGAATATATCTATTTATGCCTAAAGTATATGAGAGCTATAAATTAAATAAGATATATCGTAGTATAGATGATTTAAAAACTACATTAGAAGAAACTGATGGATTAGATTTATCAGAGACTTTAGATAAATTTTCTTATGAAAATAATTTAGATTTAATTGTAGTAAAAAAAGATAAAGATAACAAGATAGTATCTGTTGTTTACAGTTCTTTTAGGGAATGGTTAAATGATCCTGGAAAGATACCATTTCTAAAAGAGGAAGAAATACCGCCTCATCTTTTAAAACGTATAAGATTAAACTTAGAAGAAGTAAATGAAGCTGTGTATAAGCCAATAAATAAAAGAGGAAGCTTGAATATTGAAGATGATATAAGTATAAAAGGCCTTAAAGGAAGGTATTCTCTAATAGTTCATGTTGCAGTAAGTCCAATTGATGAAGCAGCTACAATAGTGGCGCTATTCTTTCCTTTTGCAATAATTGCTATAGTACTTATTGCGATTACTATTTCAACATTTTACTCTATACAAATTAGTAAACCTTTGATCAAAATAAACTATGTAGCTAAGAAAATGGCAGAGCTTAACTTTGACAATGTAATAGAGATTAAAGGTGATGATGAAATAGGTCAACTTTCAAAGAGTTTAAATTTAATGAATGAAAATCTAAAGAATTCATTTAGGGAGCTTGAGAGAGTTAATTCGAAGTTAACTGAAGAGATAGAACTTGAGAGAAAGATAGAAAAGCAAAGAAGAGAATTTATTGCAACTATATCTCATGAACTTAAATCACCTATTACTATTATTAGCGGACAAATAGAGGGAATGATTTATAAAATTGGAAGATATAAAGATAGGGATAAATATCTTAAAGAGTCTTATGATGTAGTACAAAAGATGAGAGAACTTGTACAAGAACTACTAGATATGAGCAAGAGAGAAGATCAAAAACTAAAATGCGTGTTTACTGATATAAACCTTTCTATGTTAATTGAAGATATATTAAGTGATTTATATTATTTTTGTGAAGATAAAAATATAGTTGTAGAAAAATATATTGAAGCGAATGTGCATATTCAAGGAGATAATAATTTATTGACAAGAGCAATAACGAATATAATAAAAAATAGTATTATACACTCACCTAAAGAGGAGAAAGTAAATATAAAATTAACTAATGAAGAATTAATAGTAGAAAATACTGGAGTTAACATACCAGAAAGTGAAATTGAAAATATTTTTGAGGCATTCTATAGAGTTGATAAATCTAGAAATAGAAAAACAGGAGGTACAGGGCTAGGGTTATATATTGTTAAAACTATATTAGATCAACATAAAAATATAAGCTATAAAATATATAATAAAGATAACTCAGTTGTCTTTATTATAAAATTTGATAAAAATGATTAGGTGTCTTTGTGATATAATAATTTTAAAATGATATAAGATTATATTTTAAGGATGGTATTATAATGATTAATAGTATTATATTTGATTTAGATGGAACATTATTAAATACAATAGAAGATTTGGCAAATGCTTGTAATTATGCTTTAACTACTTTAGGGTATAAAACACATGAGGTAGAAAAATATAAGACGTTTGTTGGAAATGGAAGATACAAACTTGTAGAAAGAATGCTACCAGAAGATAATCGAAGTGTTGAAAATATAGAAAAGGCATTAGAGTTATTTGATAGTTACTATGAAAAGCATATGATAGATATGACAAAACCATATGATGGAATTATGGAAATGCTAGATTGTTTAATAAGTAAAAGTATTAATATTGCAGTAGTATCTAATAAACCACATGAATTTACAACCGAAGTAGTTAAAAATTACTTCGGTGATAGATTTGAAGTTGTATATGGACATAAAAAAAATACTAAAGAAAAGCCAGACCCTTGGGCAGTACTTGAAGTGATAGATGAGTTTAAGGTAAATAAAGATGAGTGTCTTTATGTTGGTGACTCTGAAATTGATATAAATACTGCTAAAAATGCAGGGGTTAAATCTGTTGGAGTTGAGTGGGGATTTAGAGGAAAAGGTGAACTTGAAAGTGCGGGAGCAAATTATATAGTGAACAAGCCAGAACAAATACTAGAGATACTGTAAAAAGTATCTCTTCTTTTATGTTTAGGTATTTATATTTTTACTAAAAAGCAATATAATATAAGATAGTTAAATAAAGTGATAGTTGGCAGTTTAATTATGCTTATGGAAGATATTGAATGGAGAGTTAGAAGATGAAGACAGTTAAGGAAAGAAAGAAAAAAAGAGTTGTGAAAAGCAATGCAATGAATAGACTAGCGGGTATTGGAACTTTAATATGTTTAATTTTCTTACTTTTAGTTATGAGGTTAGGCTACATAGTATTTGTTAAGGGAAATGAGTATAAGGACAAAGCAGATACTCAATGGAATCAAGAAATACAAGTTACGGCAAAGAGGGGAAACATACTGGATAGAAATGGTAAGTATATAGCTGCATCTGCAACAGTTTATAGAGTTGACTTTGATATAAATGCTCTTTTAACTGAAGCTGAAGAAGAAGAAATAGATGTTAAAGAAATAGCTCAAAAGCTGGCTAGTACATTAGATATGACTCAAGAAGAAGTTTTATCAATAATTGAAAGTGGAGAACCTTATCCTAACTTAATAAGAGGTATTGAGCAAAGTAAAGCGGATGAAGTCAAAGCTCTTAATATATATGGAGTTACAGTTAGTAATGATGTAAAAAGATATTATCCTAATGGACATTATCTTGCACAAGCTTTAGGAAGTGTAAATACTGATGGACAAGGGTTAACAGGAATTGAGTTAGAATATAACCATTATCTTGCAGGTGTTCCAGGGTTGAAAATTGAAGGTGTAGATAGTAATCAAAATACGATGCCTTTTGTACCTTACAAATTTACACCTGCTATTGATGGTAAAGATGTAGTACTTACTATAGATGAAAATATTCAGTATTTTGCTGAGAAAATAGCTCAAAAAGGATTGGACGAGAATAAAGCTAAAGGAGCTTCTGTTCTTGTTATGAATCCTAATACAGGAGAAATTTTAGCGATGGCTAGTAAGCCAGATTATGATCCTAATGAGCCTTTGGAGGGCTATGAGTCTTTTGAGGGAGCGGATGATAATGAGAAAATACAATCAATGTGGAGAAATAATATTGTAAGTAATGCTTATGAACCAGGATCTACATTTAAGGTTATAACTATGATAGCTGCAATGGAAGAAGGCGTAGTTTCAGAAAATGATACTTTCAATTGTACTGGGAGTGTAAATTTTGGGGGAACAGTTGTACATTGTTGGAATTTAAATGGACATGGTGTACAAACTCTGCCTGAAATATTAAAGAATTCTTGTAACCCAGGATTTATGGCGTTAGGAGAAAAACTAGGGAAAGTTAAATTGAATGAATATATAAAGAAATTAGGTTTTGGTAAGGAGACTGGAATAGATCTACCTGGAGAAGCAGTTGGTATAGTGAAAAGTACAGATGAGATATCTGAAATAGATTTAGGGACAATAGCTTTTGGACAAACAAACTCTGTAACTACTATGCAACTTATGACTGCATTTAATGCTATAGCTAATGGTGGCGACTTAATTCAACCGCATATGGTAAAAGAAATATCACATACTGATAAAAATGGAAATACAATAGTAGATGAAATTATTGAGCCTACAATAAAGAAGGGGCTTTTATCAAAAGATAAAACAGCTATACTTAGAGGATATCTTGAGAGAACAGCAACTCAAGATGGGGAACCGGGTTCGTTTGTACAAGGATATGATATTGGGGCTAAAAGTGGAACGGCAGAAAAGTATGACCCAGAAATAGGTGGATATTCAACCACTAAATATATTGCTTCAATGGTAGCTTTAGCGCCAGTTGAAAATCCTGAAATTACTGTATTTATATCTGTGGATGAACCTAGCACAGGAAAATACTATGGTGGTCAGGTTGCAGCTCCATTAGTAAAAGAACTATTCAAAATGATTTTTGATTATATAGAATCTCCTCTTGCTAATAATGAATATAGCTTAGCTAGAGATATAATAGTTCCAGATGTAAGAGGAATGAATAAAGTAGAAGCTGAAAAAGTTTTAGAAGAAAATGGATTAAAGGTTAAGATAAATGGTAAGGGAGATAGTATAGTATCTATGGATCCTTATCCAGGAACAACAATTAAAGAAGGGGCAGAAGTTGAAGTTTCAACAAGGGGTAGTAGTATAGAGAAAAAAGTTGTAGTTCCAGATTTAAAGGGAAAAACAGTAGAAAATGCTAAGGCTTTATTAGAAAATTTAGGTTTAACATGTACTTTTGAAGGGGAAGGCTATGTGTATTATCAAAGTACACCTAAAGGTACTGTAGTAGATAAGGGTTCTTCAGTAAAGTTAACTCTTAAAAAAGAATCTGAGTATTAAGGGGTGTAGTGGTGAGTAATGTAGAGTTAAAAAAAAGAATTAAATATAATAAGAATAAAAAAAAGAAAAAAAAGAAGACTAAAATAAGTATTGATAGAGATAATGGAGTATATGTAGCTGTAATATTACTTGTTTTAATAGGGTTATTACTAGTATTTACTTCAAGCTCTTATTATGCATTATATGAGCAAGGTGATTTATACTTCTTTATAAAGAAACAAGCTATGTGGGCTATTATAGGTCTTGGATTTATGAGTCTTTTTGCTAGGGTAGACTATCATTTTCTAAGAAAGTTTACGTGGCCTTTAGCTGGAGGTACATTAGGATTACTTGTATTAGTTTTAGCTATAGGTAAAGAAATAAATGGTGCTAAAAGATGGATTGAGGTTGGAGGATTATCAATACAACCTTCTGAAATAGCCAAATATGCAGTGGTATTTATATTGGCTCATGTTATAGTAAAAATGGGTAAAGAAATTAAAACTATAAAAAATGGAATTTTTTTACCACTATCAATTGGAGCAATATTTGCCGTATTAGTATTAGCTGAGAAAAATTTAAGTATTACTGTAGTTATAGCAATGGTTACATATTTTATGATAATGGTAGCTGGAGCAAATATTAGAGTTTTATTAGGTTTAATACCTGTTGGTTTTTTAGGAGGGCTTGTATTAATTATAATTGAGCCGTATAGATTAGAAAGATTAACGACTTATTTAAATCCGTGGGCAGATCAATCAGATTCTGGTTATCAATTAGTTCATTCACTTATGGCTATAGGATCAGGTGGAGTAACTGGACAGGGATTAGGTAATTCAATGCAAAAGGCATTATATATGCCTGAGCCTCATAATGACTTTATATTTGCAATACTTGCAGAAGAATTTGGACTATTAGGATGTATATTTGTAATAGGTTTATTTGTATTTTTAATTATTTCAGCTATAAAGGTAGCGATGCAAGCCAAAGATATTTATGGTAGATTACTTGCGGTAGGTATAACTTTAGTTATAGCAATTCAAGCTATTATAAATATTTCTGTTGTAACTGGTTCGATACCAGTTACAGGAGTTCCGCTTCCCTTTATAAGTACAGGAGGTACTTCCTTATTAATCAACTTAGTAGCTATGGGAGTTCTTTTGAATATAGCTAAGCAAGGTAAGAAAAATAGAATAGACGGTGAAGATAACTTGAGAGTTATAAGATAGAGTGAAAAATGATTGATTAAAGAGTGAAATCTTTAATCAATCATTTTTTATATAAAAATAAAAAATTTCCTAGGAAATTAAACAAAAGTATATTTAAAATCGTCTAGATAGTGAATTAGTAAATAAGCTTATAAGGTTAATTCAAAATAGGAGGATAAAATAGATGCTTAAACTTAGGGGGAAGACTCTAGAGATAAAATTTGAAGAGTGTGTAACGTGCAATAAGGAGAAGTTTTATAGGTTAGCCTATACATATGTTAAGAACTCTCATGATGCAATGGATATACTTCAAGAAAGTATATTAAAAGGATACTCTAATTTATCGAAAGTTAAAGATATTAGAGCTCTAGATAAATGGATGAGCAGAATTATCGTAAATACTGCTTTGGATTTTCTAAGAAAGAGTTCAAAAGAAACTGTTATAGATAAAGAAAGCATAATAGTTGATAAAGTAGCCACAACTGCAGATGAAAATTTAAGTTATGCTATTGATGCATTAGATCCAGGACTTAAGACGATTATAATTTTGAAGTATTTTCATGGATATACAATAAATGAAGTGGCTGATATATTAGAAATTTCAGTTTCTACAGTGAAAAATAGAATGCATAAGGCGTTAAGTTTACTTAGAGTAGATATAAAGGAGGTTTAGTTATGGGTAAAAAATATTTTGAAGATGAAAAATTAGAATATGAAAATATAGATATACCAGAAGAGTTAGATTTTATGATTAATAAGACACTAAAAGAAGGACGAGCAAAAAGAAAAAGAAGAATGATATATAAATGCACCAGTGGGATAGTGGCATCCTTTTTAACATTTGTATTATTAGTTAACATCTTTCCAAAAGTAGCTTATGCAGCTAGCCTTATACCTGGGCTTGATAAACTTGTAGAACTAATAACTTTTGATAAAGGTTTTACTAATGCAGTAGATAAAGGATTAACTAAAGAAATGAGTTATATAGAAGAGAAAGATGGAGTTAAGTTAATAGTTAATGGATTAGCTGGAGATTATAAAAGGTTATGGATAAGCTATGATTTAATAGGCTCAGACAACTATATAGTTGAGGCAAAATTTATTAATAAAAATACAGGAGAAGAAATACCTAGTATGATTAGTTTTAGTGGTTATAATGGGGAAGAAACTGAAAGTGCGTATTTAGAAATAGGATTTACTGAATATATTGAAGAGTTTGATTTAGAATTAAAGGTAGGAAAGAAAGAATTCAAAAATTCTGAAGCGAAAGTAGGGGAAGTTTTATCTGAAAATGAATATGAAAGTAGCTTTTTTGAAAGAGAAAATATTGATTATATAACAACTTTTAATGTTCCAATAAAATTAGAAAAAGAGATATTTGGAAATGTACTAAAAGAGATTGAAATATCTGATAATATAATAGAAACAGAAGCTGGAGATATTGTAATAGATAAGATAGAAACATCTAAAACTAGAATTGTTATGAAGTTTAATTTAGAAAGTGAAATATATGATTTTATGAGTTTTAAAAATCCAACATTAGTAGATAATAAAGGGAATAAATATGTAAGTTCCTCTTCTTTTATATCAGGTGATGATCTTGGAAATAAGTATTTAGAGTTTGAAGGGGAATTAGATGATGGGATTAAAACATTAAAATTCACTTGTGATGGTGTATATTATGCAAATAAAAATGATAGAAATATTAAGGTTAATTTAGAAAGAGAATATATTGAAAAGAATAATTACAATATTGAATTTATTTCGTATAGAAATAATATTCTAATCTTAAAAGCTAAGGATATCGAAGGATTAACTTTCGAAGGCGTATTTGATGAAGCTGGAGAATTAATAATTTCATCAGATGGAACCTCTCTTACTAGTGACAATGGTGAAAATTATGAGCTTAAATCATATATTAAGATTGAAAATGATAATTTAGATGAAATAGAGCTGAAGATATTTTGGATACTCAAAGATTTAACAAATCCAGTAGATAGCTATCTAATTAAATAATTTTAGAAATAGGTTATGCAATAAACTTATGCATAACCTATTTTTGTGAATTTTACCTGATAAAAGTATAAATTTTATTTGATGGATTAACATAATAAGTTATAATACTAATATAAATATTTAGGGAGTGATTTTTTGTTTGGATATGTAACTCCACTTAAACCAGAGATGAAAATAAGGGAGTATGAAACTTTTAGAGCATATTACTGCGGTGTATGCATGCACATTAAGGATAACTTTGGGAATGTACCAAGAATGACTTTGAATTATGATATGACTTTTTTAGCAATACTTCTAGATGCCCTTCATAGTGAAGGCCCGAAATTTGAGATGAAAAGATGTATAGCACATCCACATAATAAAAAGCCTATGGCTATAAAGGGAGAAGCACTTTCTTATGCTGCAGCTATGAATGTTAGTTTAATTTATTATAAGCTAATAGATGATATAAATGATGATAAAAGTTTAAAGAGTAAAATGGGAGCAATGGTACTATCTCCATATAAAAAGAAATTTAATAGAAATGTTACAAAGGTAAATGATATAATAGAAGAAAATTTAAATAAATTATCTTTATTAGAAAAAGAGAAAAATTTCAACTCTATAGATGAAATATGTGATCCTTTTAGCTTAATAGTGGCGAATATATTAGAGCTTTATCCAGAAGAAATAGATAATGATTCTGAGGTGTTAAGAAGTAATCTATATAACTTAGGATATGCTATAGGAAAATGGATTTATGTAATAGATGCTTTAGATGATTTAGAAGAAGATATTAATAATAATAAGTTTAATCCTATAAATTACTTATATAATAAAGAAAATAAAAGTTATAAGGAATTTATTGAAGAAATAAAACCAAGAATAGAATTCACAATATTAAATTGTGGTTATAACTGTAAAGAAGCTTTAGATATGTTGCCATTAAAAAGAAATAAAGAAATATTAGAAAATATAATTAGTCTTGGTATGATGGATAAGTATACTAGGATAGTTCAAAATTGTAATTGTAAAAGTAGTAAGAAAAGAGGTATTTAAAATGAATCCATATGAGGTACTAGGGGTAAAGCAAGGTGCATCCCAAGAAGAAATTAAAGCTGCTTACAGAAAGTTAGTTAAGCAATATCATCCTGATCAATATGGAGATAATCCACTTAAGGATTTAGCACAAGAAAAATTAACAGAAGTAAATAAAGCTTATGATATGTTAAAAAATGGTGGAGGAAACTCTGGAGGTACTTATAGTTCCAACTATAGTAGTAATTCAAACTCAAGTTATAATAGCGGATATAGCAATAATGTAGCTGGCTACGCTGAAATAAGAAGACTTATTCAAATGAGAAATAATATAGAAGCAGAAAGAAGATTAAATGCTATGTCAAATAGAGATGCTGAATGGCATTTCTTATATGGAGCAGTTCAATTAAATAAAGGATGGTTTGATTCAGCCCTTAGCAATATTGAGAGAGCATGTCAAATGGATCCTAATAATTTTGAATATAGACAAAGTTTAAATCAGTTGAAGATGAGAGCAGGAGGATATGCTAATCCATATAGAACTGCTCAAGGTGGAGTTGATGCATGTACTTGTTGCAATAATCTTATATGTGCAGATTGTTGTTGTGAGATGATGGGCGGAGACTTAATAGGTTGTTGTTAATTAGCAAAGTAAGTTTCTTACTTAGAATTTAAATAAGTGAATTAAAGTAGGTAAGGAAAAAATATTTTTAGTTAATGAAAGGAGGTATTAAATGAAATCTAAAGAAATAACATTAGGTGGGATAATGGTTGCATTAACAAGTATTATTCTATATTCAACTTCATTAATACCTATAAATACACTAACTATATTAACTATAGCATCAGCAATAATACCAATATGTATTATAAGAAGTGATATTAAAACTGCTATTTTTGTATATATAGCATCAGCTTTAATAGCCTTATTTATTGTACCAATCAATATAAGTATACTTTATGCTGTTTTTTTTGGAATATATGGTATTATTAAGTTTTTCTCAGAAAGAAGTAGGAGTAAGTTAGAAGTATTATATAAAATAGGCTTTTTTAATATAGCATTTATAATAGGATTTATTCTTTTTCAAAATGTATTGGGGATAAATGTGATAAAAGGTGTTGAAGAAATTCTTTCGAGATTTATAAGCAGTGATACAAAGATGATTACTTTTGTTTTATTTTTAATAATAGCAAACTTAGTGTTCTTAGTATTTGATTATGCATTAACACTTATAATAAGTTTTTATATGGATAGAATTCACAAAAAAAGCAGATAAGAATAGGAATTGTAAAAAAATTAATATGGTTAATTCAAATTTTGTATGATATATTTATGATATCGTTTTAACTAGGGGGAAGTAATTTGCAAAAGATAGCAGTAATAACTGATAGTGGATGTGACTTAAGTCAGGAGACTATTAAAGAGAATAACATACAAGTACTACCATTTAGAATAATCTATAGTGATAGAGAATACTTAGATAAAGTGACAATAAGCGAAGAACAAGTATATGAAGATTTATCTAATGGAATTATACCAACCACTTCGCTACCAGATTTACAATACACTGAGAATATTATCCGGAAATTAAAAGACGAAGGATATACTCATGTTGTAGTAGTTAGTGTATCAAGCAACTTATCAGGAACTTTTAATAGTATACAGCTTCTTTGTGAAGAGCATCCAGAGTTAATGTATTATTTTTTTGATACAAAAACTTTAGGTTTCCCAGTTGGCGCTATTGCTTTAGAAGTATCTAAGCTTATAAAAGAAAAGGCGTCTTTTGAAGAAATAATAGACAAGCTGCCTAATATAAAGAAAAGTATAAGTGGATATGTTACCTTTAATACATTAGAATTTTTGAAAAAAGGCGGAAGGATAGGTAGAGTAGCAGGAACTGTTGGAGAGATGCTGCATTTAAAACCGATTATATCATCAGATGATGAAGGACATCTTTATCCTTTTTGCAAAGTAAGAGGTAGAAAAAAATCTATATCAAAGCTAAAGGAGATACTTAATTCTTATTTAGAAGGTGGAAAATGTAGAGTTTGGGTATTAAATGGGGCAGCATTAGAAGAAGCGAGAGCTTTTTTTGAAGAAATTAAAAATAAACATAATATTAGTGAAATTTCCTTTGAAACTATAGGTTCAGCTATGGGAGTACATACTGGTCCAGGAGCAATTGGATTATGCATAAAAAAAGAATATTAATACATATGATATTTTAAAAGTCATATTAATTATACATAGATAAAAAGCGGGAAACTAAAAACTTCTCGCTTTTTTAATTTTATCTGTTAGGGTTGAGGATATACTGTTAGAAAAGAATACACTATAAAATTTAGAATATTAATTAGAGAAAAGGTTATATGCATATTTCAAAAGGGAAAACTGAAGGTAGTAGAAAAATAATTATGAGGTGATAATTTGAAGGTTTTAGTGTTGAAAATTAAGTTGAGAGCATCTTGGGTACATTCATTAAAGGAGAAGAGAATGATACTTTTAAGTATAAGTAAGAGATTAAGAAATAAATACAATGTATCAGTGGGAGAAATTGGAGAACAAGATACCCATAAAATTATAGAAATTGGAATATCACAAGTAGCAAGCTCTAAGGATGTGCTACATGCATCAAAGGAAGATATAATCACGTTTATAGAAGAAAATTGCGAAGCGGAAATAATAGATATCGAAGAAGAAATTATAGAGTTTTAAAAAATATTATTAAAATTTATAGAAAAATATTGACATAAAGGAAAATAAAGTATATATTTATAACATCAACTAAATTAAAACTTAATATTTTTTCTTATCAAGAGTGGTGGAGGGACTGGCCCTGTGAAACCCAGCAACCTGTTACTAGTTAATAGTTAATAGAGAAAAGTTAAGAGTTATTGATGAAACTTGTAAGAGAGTTTTATACAATTTAAGCTAAGAAATTTCTAGGAAATTTCAGCATTAACTCTTAGTTTTTAACTCTTAATTCTTAACTGTATTCGTGGTGCTAATTCCAGCAGCTTTAGAGCTGATAGATGAGAGGGTAAATTAATAGTGATTTGTTTCGCACTTGAGTTTATTCTCAAGTGCTTTTTTTTATTTTTTAGAAGACTATATTTATTTAAATCTGTGATTTAGTAAAAGGAGTTTCATAAGTGAAAATCTAAATTTTTAATTTGGATACTTGAAGTTACACAGAGTATACTCATTCGACCATAAGAGAAGGAGTTTGATTATAAAAAAGGGGTGAAAATTAATGATAAAAATAAGGGATATAGAAAAAAGTTTTGGAGAAGTAAAAGTTCTTAAGGGAATAACTTTAAGTATTAATGAAGGTGAAATTTATGGTCTTATAGGTCATAGTGGAGCTGGAAAATCTACTTTGTTAAGATGCATAAACGGATTAGAAGATTATAATGAAGGTTCAGTAATTGTAATGGGGAGAGAGGTTAAATGTCTTAAAGAGAAGGAAAAACGAGAGTTTAGAAAAGATTTAGGAATGATATTTCAAGGCTTTAACCTTCTTAAGAGAAAAACAGTATTTGAAAATATTTCATTACCTTTAGAAGTTTGGGGATATAAAAAGGATTTTATAAAAAATAGAGTGGACGAGCTACTAGAACTTGTTGGACTTACGGACAAAGCTAAGAATAAGCCGAATGAGTTAAGTGGTGGGCAAAAGCAAAGGGTTGCAATAGCAAGAGCATTAGCTTTAGAACCTAAGATTCTTTTATGTGATGAAGCAACATCAGCATTAGATCCTAAAACTACTAAAGATATCTTATCTCTTTTAAGTGATATTAATAAGAAATTAGGTATTACCATCGTGGTTGTTACACATCAAATGGAGGTTATTAAGCAAATATGTCAAAAGGTAGCTCTGATTGATGGTGGGGTATTAGTGGCTGAAGGTAAATCAGAGGAAATATTCTTAAGACCAGGAGTTTCATTAAAGAAGTTCTTAGGAGATGAGGATGATGATACATTATCTCATGAAGGTGTAAATATAAAATTATTCTTTCCAAGTAAATCTTCAGAAAATGCGCTTATAACAAAGATGGCAAGAGAACTTAATATAGATTTCTCAATAGTTGGAGGGAAACTTGAAAAGTTTAGAGATGAAGTATTGGGAACATTAACTATAAATATTGATAATAAAGATAGAGAAGCTGTTATGAGTTATTTATCAAATAAAGATATTATATTGGAGGTGCTATAGTATGGATGCGAAAATGATAAATATAATAATAAAAGAATTAGGAGCCACAGTATATATGGTGTTTTTCTCAACATTATTTGCAACTATTCTAGGATTTGTTTTTGGAATAATAGCAACTGTTACTTCACCAAGTGGATTAAAGCCTAACAGAATAGTGTATAAAATTCTTGATGCTATAATTAATGTGCTAAGAAGCTTTCCTTTTATTATTTTAATAGTTTTTATAATACCGTTGACAAGAGCTATAGTAGGGAAGTCTATAGGTAATACAGCTGCGATAGTTCCTTTAACGATAGCAGCAGCACCGTTTGTAGCAAGAATAATTGAATCTTCATTAAAGGAAGTAGATCCAGGAGTAATTGAGGCAGCTAAATCTTTTGGAGCATCAGATGGTCAAATTATATTTAAAGTAATGCTTAAGGAGGCTGTTCCAAGTATTATTTCAGGGCTAACGCTAACAATTATTAGCGTTATTGGATATTCAGCAATGGCTGGAAGTGTTGGAGCAGGTGGACTTGGAAAGGTTGCAATAACATACGGATATCAGGGATTCCGAACAGACTATATGGTAACAACAGTAATTATTTTGATAATAATAGTTCAAAGCTTGCAAAGCTTAGGAAATTATTTATATAAAAAATTAAATTAGAAATAAGTAAAACTAAAAAAATAAGGGGGCAATTAAATATGAAAAGAAAATCAATTTTATCATTAGTATTAACAGGGGCATTAGCAGTATCACTTATAGGTTGTGGGGGAAGCAATTCATCATCAAGTGATGATAAAACTATAAGGATTGGAGTATCTCCAGTTCCGCATAAAGAGATTGTTGAACAAGCTGTAGAAGAGCTAGAAGGAAAAGGGTATACAGTTGAAATAGTTGAATTTGATGACTATGTATTACCTAATACATCTGTTGAAGAAGGAGATCTTGATGCAAATTATTTTCAACATATTGCATATTTAAATACATTTAATGAAGAAAAAGGAACACATCTTACTTATACTGCAGAAATTCATTTAGAGCCAATGGGGGTGTTTTCTAATAAATATAAGTCTGTAGAAGAGATTGAAGACGGTGCAACAGTAGCTGTTCCAGATGATTCTAGTAATGAAACAAGAGCTTTGAAAGTTCTAGAAGCTGCAGGCCTTATAGAGTTAGCAGAGGGAGATATATTAAAGATTACTGATATAACATCTAATCCTAAGAATTTACAATTTAGTGAGCTAACAGCAGCAAGTTTACCAAGAGTGTTAGAAGAAGTAGATATAGCTGTAATAAATGGAAACTATGCTTTAGAAGCAGGATTAGATGTAAATGGAAATGCATTTTATGCAGAAGATAAGGATAAGGATGCATTAAAGGAAAGAAGAAATGTATTAGCTGTTAAAGAAGGTACTGAGGATACTCAAAAAATAAAAGATTTGACAGAAGCACTTACTTCTGATAAAGTAAGAGATTTTATAAATGAAAAATATAAAGGTGCAGTTGTTCCAGTATTTTAATCAAGGAATAATTAATAGTTAGAAATAAAAATTACATTTAAAACTTAAGAAGAAGTTTTAAGAATATTATTTGAAGCCGGCAGTTTTGCTGGCTTTATTCATTTATTATTAATTTAACTATTAATTAATCACAAAGGCATCTTAGAGTTAATATATTAAATATATAGCATTGTTTCAAAGGAGATATGACAACATGGCTGTTTGGATTTTAGATGCAAGTCATGGTGGAAATGACACAGGTATTATTGGAAGAACGCTTGGTAGAAAAGAATCAGATATAGTATTAGAAGCAGTATTAGAAGCTAAAAAACACTTAGAGAGAAATGGCGAAAAAGTAATACTGACTAGGGAAGATGATACTTATTTATCCTTAGAAGAACGTTTAAGCATAGCTGATAAAAATAATGGAAGGTTTTTTGTAAGTTTTCATATGAATTCTCATATAGATACAAGTACAAAAGGAGTTCAGGTGTTTTATAGTAAAGATAACTATGATAATAAGAGGCTAGCAAAGCTTATAAGTGAAGAAATACTATGTGATTTAGGAACAGATGAAAAAGGAGTGTTGAAAGATGAGAGCAAAAAATATGATAACGTTTCTATTATGTCAGTTATAGTTTATGGAGAGTACTTAAGTAATGCTGAGGTAGAGGAGAAATTTGATAGCAAAAGTTATGGGCGTATGGTGGCAAAAGCATGTTTGGCAATTGTAGATAAGGTGTTATTACTTACTCCAGTTACTGAGCCAAAAGAGACACAGCAAAGAGCTTGGAGAGTATGTATTGGATATTATAAAGATTACAATGAAGCTATTGATGTAATGGTAGATATGCACAAAAGAGGGTTTAAGAGAGCGCATGTAGTACCTTATAATGGAAAGTGATTCTTGTTATATAAATAGAATGAGATATGAAAATTAATACAAAAAGGTCTTTAGAAGATTAGAAAATATTTTCTAGGCTAAAGACCTTTTTTATTTTTTTAGGGAGTTACATTTTTAAACTTATGTACAACTTTATCAAAGAATAAAGACAAGCTTTAAAAATAGAAGTAAATGAAGTATACTTTAAAGTAAGATTTTAATTGTTTGAAAAATAGATTGAATTTAGGGGAGAGGGCTAAAATAATGAATATAACAAATGTAGCTGTTGGATTAACAGGAGAAGACCTTTTAAGCATATTAAATGATTTCGTATCAGTTGAAGGATTAACTGTAAATAGTATAGAAATATCTGATTGTATACTTATAAAAGGTAATTTTAAAAAAGGATTATCTATTGATTTTGAATGCGGATTAAGAGTTAATTCAGCAGATAATGATATGATTCAAGGGGAAATATGCAAATTTAAGGTGTTAAATATAGGAATAGCATCATTCTTTAGAAAAATAGCATTAAAGTATGTATTAAAGTCTTTTGCTGATAAAGGAATAACTTATAATGAAGGTAAGGTTAATATTCAATATAAATATATATTAAAGGATGTTCCTTATATAGATTTTGCGATAAATGACTTAAGATTATTAGATGATAAGTTAGTTGTTGGAGTTAATAATGTTTCTATTTCCTTAGGGGGAGAGCTTAAAAAGGAAGTTAAGCTATTCAAGGAAGAGGAAAATGAAGAGGAATTAAGAGAAGCTGAGGAAAGAGGTAAGACTGAAGATATATATACAGTTGGAAGAGAAAAATTATCAGAAAAGCTTCCTGAAAAAGTTAAGAAGTATTCTGATTATATTTTTGTAATACCTGATATAGCAGCTTTATTAACAAGATTGTTAAAGGATAATAGAGTATCACTTAAGACGAAGTTAATAATATCTGGATCTATAGCTTATATAGTTGTACCTACAGATATAATTCCAGATAAGATACCGTTTATAGGTAAAATAGATGAATTAGCAGTTGCATTTTTTGCTTTAAATAGAATTGTAAAAGATGTTCCCTTGCATATAATTTTAGAAAATTGGCAAGGTAAAAATGATATAATATTAGTAATAAAAAATTTAATAGAATATATAACAAACTTTACAGCAGCTCAAAATGTTGAAACTTTATATGAGTTTGTTGAAGAAGTTTTATCTGTTTAGTAATGAAAGGAAGATAAAGTTTGAAATATTACGCGGTTTATAGAGGAAAATCAGGAGCGCCTAAAATTTTTAATTCTTGGGATGAATGTAAAAAGGAAGTTATAGGGTTTAAAGGTGCTATCTACAAAAGTTTTACTTCAGAAAAAGAAGCTATAGATTTTATTGCATTGAATGCAGAAGTAAAATCTGTAAGCACAGTTAAAAAAGATGAGAATTGCAATGAAGGATTATGTATATATGTAGATGGAAGCTTTATGATAGAAAAAGGAAATTATTCATTTGGACTAGTTGCAGTAGAGGATGGAGAGGTTATACACAAAGATAATGGTAAAGGCTTTGATGAGGAGGCTATTGCACTTAGAAATGTTTCGGGAGAAGTACTTGGAGCACAAAAAGCTGTAGAATTTGCTTTAGATAAAGGTTACAAAGAAGTTACTATAGCTTATGATTATCAAGGCGTTGAATCTTGGGCGATAGGTACATGGAAGAGAAATAATAGAATAACTCAAGATTATAATAAGTTTATGCAAGAAAAAATGAATTTTATTGATATAAAATTTAAAAAAATTAAAGGGCATAGTGGTGATAAGTACAATGATATGGCAGATATGCTTGCAAAGGAAGCTTTAAGTAAATAAATTTTAACACGTTTAGAATAACAAAAAATACACATAATAATATTAATAAAGTTATTAAGAGAGGTGTATTAATATGTTTAAGAGATTTGCAACCGGAATTGTAGTAGGAGCAGCTGCTGCTATTGTTATTTTACCACAGCTTGATAGAAAGACTCAAAGAGCTGTAAGAAGAACTGGAAAGAAAATGTGTTGTATGGTAGGGGATGCATATGATAATGTATTACATTATATAAAATAGTATAAAAACTGTTATGAATATTTTTCATAACAGTTTTCTTATAAGTGGAATAAAATATATACTTTTTTGAATAAAATTATGATATAATTAAAAATAATTAAAGATTTTTTTGAAAATTACAATAAATTGTAAAAAGAAGAGGGAAGAGTAGAATATGGAGATTCTTTCATTAGGAGAAAAGATAAAAAGGAAAAGAAAAGAATTAAATATGACGCTAAAAGATTTGGCGGCAAATAGAATTACTCCAGGTCAAATAAGTTTAGTAGAGTCAGGAAGGTCCAATCCATCTATGGATTTATTAGAGTATTTAGCAGAGAATCTTCAAACTTCTGTTGAGTATCTTATGGAGTCAGAAGAAAGTCAAGCAGAGAAAATTTGTGTTTTTTATGAAGGAACTGCAGAATCATATGTATTAAGTGGAGATTTTGTAAGTGCAGAAAAATACATTGAAAATGCGTTATATTATGCTGAAAAATTTGGATTAGAATATAGAAAAGCAAAGAATTTATATATTAGAGCTAATGTGGCTATGAAAAATGGAGAGTTAGCTCTAGCTCAACAAATATATCTTTCGGCAAATGTTATATTTATAAAAAATAATAAATATGAGGAAGTAACTAATACATTCCTTAATTTAGGGAAGATTACTCTAAAGTTAAAGGCATATCATTCTGCAACTAGTTATTTAAGACAAGCTGAAAAAGTTTATTTAGATAATGAAATAGGAAATGATTTATTGCTAGGAGAGATATATTATCAAATGGCAGAAGCATATTTTAAAATAGATAACATATCAAAAGCTATGAATTATTCATTCCTTGCAAAAGAAAAATTTGAGCAGGTATATGATGAGGAGGGATATGCCAAAACACTTCTTGGTATATCAGAAAAATATAGCGAAAATGGTGATTTATCAAATGCTATAAAGTATTCTAAGAAAGCATTGGAGGTATATAGAGAACTTAATAAAGGTAATCATATAGCGCACATTGAAAATAATTTAGGTAAATTGTTTTATGAATTTGAAAACTTTGAAGAATCATTTAAGCATTTAGAAAGAGCTAAAGAGTTAAGAATGAGAAATAGAGATCAAAGAGTAGTTGAGACATTATTTAATATATGCGAAAACTATATAAAGCTTAAGAATATGGAAAAATGTGAAATTACTCTTAAGGAAATTAATCGTGTAATAGATGAAAATGTTATTGAAAATGTTATTGAATATAATCTTTTATGGTACAGGGTATATACTATAAAAGAGATGTATAAAGAGGCGGAAAATATACTTATAGATACATTCAATTTAGCTAAAGCAAATGGATTGTCAAAGAAGGCTGCACAAGTTGCTATTATGATAGGGAAATTCTATATTGATTGGAAAAAAGATAGTGAAGCAGCTAAATATTTAGATCAAGGTGTAAATATATTGAAAGAGCTAGGCGTTTTGAATAATTAATTTACTGGGGGTAGCAATGGAAATATTATCAACAGGAGACAAGATAAGAAGAGCAAGAATATACGAAGGCATAACTTTAAAAGAGTTATGTGGAGATAAAATATCAATTTCTAAAATGAGTTGTATTGAAAATGGAAAGATTAAAGCTGATGAAAATACACTGAGATACATTGCAGAAAAGTTAAAAGTAAATTATGACTACTTAGTTCAAGATATAAGGGGACAAATAGAAGAAAATATAAAAGTAATTGATAAAGGTAACTTACCTAAAGAAGAATTATATGATTTAATTAAATATATACTTGATTATTCGGTGAAGTATGAGTATTATGACTTAGCTTTTATAATTATACATAAATTATTTTTACTATTTAAAAATAATAATAACTTAGAATTTATGCAATTAATAATATCTCAATACTATGAAATATATATAAAAAATGAAATAAGAGAAAATACACTGATTTATTATAAGGATATGGCTACATTTTTTATGACAATAAAAGAATATTATGAGGCTATAAATTATTATGATAAAATACTTGAAATGTTAAAAGAAGATAATCTTTCAGATAGTGATGACTATATACGTGCATCTTTTAATCAAGGTATTTGTTATATGGAAATTGGTGAAATAGAAAAATCTTATTCGTTAGTTGGAAATATTATTAATAAGATAGAATACATAGAAGACATAATTTTAAAGGGGCTTATTTATCATATTTTTGCATGTCTTAGTATATTATCATATAGCATTAATACAGAGAAATATATTAAACTTTCTTATGAATACTTAGAAAGTGATAGAAGTTATTTATCTAAGATTAAGTCAAGGATAGGTAGATATTATTATCAAGTTGGAAATGCTGAAAATGGGAAACAAGAGACATTAGATGCAATGAAAATATCCTGTGAAGGTGAAAGTAATGAATACATAGATGTTTTAATAGATTGTGTTGAAACTTTCTATACTTATAAGGAATATGAAATAGCAGATGAAATGATAGATAAAGCCTTAAATCTGTCTATTTGCTCCGAGGATACAAGTTTAATTGAGAGAGCATATTATTTAAAAGGTATGATTTTACAAAGACAAGGATTATATAGGCAGGCAGAAACATATATGAATATTTCTACTGATTACTTTTTAAAGTCTGCTAATGATGAAGATACATATAAAAGATATACTGAAATGGCAGAGCTATATTATAATATAGGAGAGCCTAGAGAAGCTATAAAATATTTTACTTTAGCAATGAATTTGGAGAAAAATTAATATTAAAATAAGGGCTACTCAGTTGAATAGCCCTTTATTATGTCAAAAAAATATTATTCAATTAAAATTAGTGAAAAAGATTATATATTTGAATCCATAGAGCCCACTTGCTTTTTGATTCACTTAACAACATTGAATTGAAGAATAAACCTCTCATATAAAACATCCTTTCAAAATTCTTTATATTTATATTATATACGAAAGGCTTAAACATAAATATTCACATCGATGTTCAACTTAAAGGTACAATTAGGTTATTATTCTTTAAAAGTTATATATGGAAAACACAAAAATAACATATAAATGTACTGTTAATGTGCTATTTTATGTTTTTTAGAACAATAAGTTTAGCTCCGTACCCCTTTAATTCTGTAATTATATTTAAAACTAGACTCTTTTTTGAATATTTAAATTCTATTTTAGGATAAGAGGCCTTATATAAAATCTCTTTTTCTTCTTTATTTAATCTATCTGGAGATCCCATAGATAGCCAATAATTATAAGATGAACCTATCTTTTCGTTAATTTCATAAGTTGTAATTCTAGTATCATTTTTTAAGTTTACTATGTTAAGAGAAAATTTCTTTTCAAAGGATTTTTTTAATCCCTTACTTGAGTAAACATCTTCATAATTAGCTAATGTATCTATATCATTTCCATGCGAATATAAAAGTATTGCATACTCATCATCGCTTTTAGTTACTATGTAACCATCGTCAATTGATACAATTTCACTTCCTAATTTACTTAAAAGATAATAAGCATAATAAGAAGGTTTTTTTATTGCCATATCATTAATAAGGCCTGGAGCACCGATAAAGACCTCATTTGTTATGTTCATAGCTTTCTCTAAAACATCAAAAGCCCTTAAAAAGTTTAGATGCTTTTCTTTTAAAACAGTATTATGAATAATATATGGTAACATATATGCGGTATCATAAATAGGGTTTAAAGAGTTTATTGAGAAAAATGTTTCTTCTTGAACTTCAAGATCATAATTATCAGTTATAAATGACTTTAAGCCCTCTTTAATATCTGTAGATAAATCTGATGAAAATTGAAAGCAAAAATCAGCTATATCAAAATAATCTATTTGAGAAAAATAATCTATGAAACTAGTAAGTATATTTTTATATTTTTCTAGTGAATACTCTATTGAATCTAAGAGGATTAAAGGTTTTAGAGATATATCTGTTAAAAATTCTAAAACCGCCTTAGCTTTATTCCAATTATAAAATTCAGAATCTATAAATACTCCCATATCGTTATGAAACATTTTTTCAAGTCTACCGTAATCAAAATGTATTTCATCTTGTATTTCTTCTAGTATATCTTTATTATCTTCAATTAATAAATCGAAAGCCTCACCTATATTTATTATATGACCAAAGTCTGGATTAAATATCTTTAATGTCTCATCCATATCTATATGAATATTCCATAACTTATTTTCAAAGTTATATCTATTATATTTTTCTAAAGTATGAGATAAAGATTCTAATGATTCATTTAAAGGCAAAGGATAAAGAACTTTTTCAAGTTCAAATTCTTTTTCTGTAAGAGAAAATTTCTTTCTATATTGAAGAGGAGTACAGTTATAGTACTCTTTAAAGTTTTTATTATAATATCTTACATGGGAAAAACCTACTTCATCAGAAATTTCTGAAATACTTATATCACTATCTAATAAAAGTTTTATTGATTCTTCAACACGAGTTTGGTTTATTAAGTCTGTAAAACTAGACCCGGTTGCGTATTTTATTTCGTGAGAAAGATAGTGTGGACTTAAAAATTCTTTTTTAGCAATATCTTTTAAGGTAATATTATTATTATAATTATTGAATATATATTTTGAAATTCTATGATACCTATCTAATTGTTCTGTTTTTTCCTTAAGCTCTTCTTTCTCAGTAGTTAAGTAATGAAAATTATTTATTAAATGATATAGTAAATTAATTAAAATATCTTCAATTTCCTCGTCGTAATCTTCAAGTTTTTGAACGTATTCACATAGAAGTTTAGCTAAAAACCCTTTAAGCTCATCATATTCCTCACCAACTTGATTAGATGTAGATGTTGTATAGAAAAATACATTTTTAATATCTTTATAATATTTTTCAAAAAAGCTTGGGTCTATATTGAAAATTAAGATTTTATTATCTTCTTTGCTATAAAATTTATGTGCCTCGTCTACATTTATAATTTCTACTTCCTTTTCATTAAGAGTAAAGGAATCAGAATCAATTGTTATCTCTATGGAACCTTTTATCACATATACGATTTCAATAGAATTATGCCAGTGTATTGGATAATTTCTAATATTAAAATATGATACTTTAATTGGTAAATCTAATGGATAACTTATAAATTCCCTTCTCAAAATCTCACCTCAGATTCTTATAAGTTTTTATTATGATACTTATTATACCAATAACTAGGTATAAAAACAAAAGGGGGAGAAATATTAATGGAATAGTTACAAATGAATATATTAATTATTATTATGATTTTATTGGTAAAAAATAAAAATGAAAAATATATAAATTTACTTTGACTTTCTTTGACTTTTGTATTATTATTTTATTAAAGGTAAAAACATTAAATGAGGTGAGTAGAATATGAACGTTGAAAAAATGACATTAAGAGTACAACAAGCATTGAATGATGCTAATTTAACGGCTGTTAAGCACAATCATCAACAAATTGAAATAATTCATCTGTTCTCTGCTCTAGTAGAACAAGAGGATGGATTAATACCAAACATCTTTACTAAGATGGGAATAAATATAAAAATGATGAAGTATGATATAGATCAGGCTTTAAGTAACATGCCTAAAGTAACTGGCGAGGGAGCTAACAATTCATCAGTTTATATAACAAGACAAGTAGAAGAAGTTTTAGTAAAAGCAGATTCAATAGCTAAAGATTTTAAAGATTCTTATATAAGTGTAGAACATTTAATGTTAGCTATTATGGGTGTAGATAAAAACGGGTCAACAAAGAGAATATTAGAAAAATACAATGTAAATAAAGATAGTTTTATGAAGGTTCTATCAGAGGTGAGAGGAAGTCAGAGAGTAGATACACAAGATCCAGAAGGAACTTATGATGCTTTAGCAAAGTATGGTACAAATTTAGTAGAACTTGCAAGAAATCATAAGCTTGATCCTGTAATAGGAAGAGATGAAGAAATAAGAAGGGCAGTTAGAATACTTTCTAGAAGGACTAAGAATAATCCAGTATTAATCGGTGAACCTGGAGTAGGTAAAACAGCTATAGTTGAAGGATTAGCTAATAGAATAGTTAATGGAGATGTACCAGAAGGATTAAAAGATAAGATCATATTTTCGCTAGATATGGGAGCTTTAATTGCTGGTGCTAAATATAGAGGTGAATTTGAAGAAAGATTAAAGGCTGTTTTAAAAGAAGTTCAAAGTAGTGAAGGCAGAATAATTCTGTTTATTGATGAAATTCATACCATAGTTGGAGCAGGCAAAACAGATGGTGCTATGGATGCAGGTAACTTAATTAAGCCATTGCTTGCTAGGGGGGAATTACACTGTATAGGAGCTACGACTTTTGATGAGTATAGACAGTATATTGAAAAAGATAAAGCTCTAGAAAGAAGATTTCAGCCTGTTATAGTTAATGAACCAACTGTAGAAGATGCAATATCAATATTAAGAGGCTTAAAAGAAAGATTTGAAATTCATCATGGAGTAAGAATCCAAGATTCGGCTATAGTTGCTGCTGCAAAGCTTTCAGATAGATATATTTCAGATAGATATTTACCAGATAAAGCTATAGATTTAATTGATGAAGCTGGGGCTATGATAAGAACTGAAATTGATTCATTGCCAGCAGAGCTTGATGAAGTTAGAAGAAAGCTTATTCAAATAGAAATAGAAAAAGAAGCATTATCAAGGGAAAAAGATGAAGGTTCTAAAAAGAAACTTTTGGTACTAGAAAAAGAGTATGCAGAGCTTAAAGCTAAAAATGATGAAATGACTGCTAAGTTTGAAAGAGAAAAGGGAGCTATTGAAAAGTTGAAGGATTTAAAGTCTAAACTTGATACAGCAAGAGGAGAACTTGAAGCAGCTCAAAGAGCTTATGATTATAATAAAGCAGCTCAGATTCAGTATAGTGATATACCTAAGCTAGAAGAAGCTATAAAGCTTATGGAAGTAGAAGTAAAGGAAAATTACGAAGGAGCTTTATTGAAAGAGGAAGTTACTGAAGAGGAAGTATCACAAATTCTTTCAAGATGGACTGGTATTCCTGTAAGTAATCTTTTAGAAGGTGAAAGAGAAAAATTATTAAGATTAGAAGATGAAATGAGTAAGAGAGTAATAGGTCAAGAGGAAGCCGTTACTTCCGTAACATCAGCTATTTTACGAGCAAGAGCTGGACTTAAAGATGAGAATAGACCTATAGGTTCTTTTATCTTCTTAGGGCCTACTGGGGTAGGTAAAACAGAGCTAGCAAAAACATTAGCTAGAAACCTTTTTGATTCTGAGGATAATATTATAAGAATAGATATGTCAGAATATATGGAAAAGCATACTGTATCTAGATTAGTTGGAGCGCCTCCAGGATATGTAGGTTATGATGAAGGTGGTCAATTAACAGAAGCTGTTAGAAGAAAACCATATAGTGTTATATTATTTGATGAAATTGAAAAAGCTCATGAAGATGTATTTAATATATTCTTACAAATATTAGATGATGGTAGATTAACAGATAACAAAGGTAAGACTGTAGATTTTAAAAATACTATAATCATAATGACATCTAATATTGGAAGCAGCTATCTTTTAGAAAATACTTCGGAAGATACTGTAGAGCCTCAAGTAAGAGAAGCTGTAATGAATGAAATGAAGATGAGATTTAAACCAGAGTTCTTAAACAGAGTTGACGATATAATAATGTTTAAGCCTTTAAGTGAAAATGGCATTACTAAGATTATTGATATATTCTTAAGAGAAGTATCAAATAGATTAAAGGATAAAAATATAACTCTAGAAATAACTCCGGAAGCTAAACATATTATGGCTCAAGAAGGATATGATCCTGTATATGGGGCTAGACCTTTAAAGAGATATATTCAAAATACTCTAGAAAATAAGCTTGCTAGAAAGATTATTGCAGGAGAGATAACTTATGGTTCAAATGTTATAATCCATGGAGAAAATGATCAAATTGTAATTAATATTAAGCAAGACTAACTTTAAAATAAGAAGCTGTGATTAATCGCAGTTTCTTATTTTTTTTTTTTTTTTTTTTTTTTTTGTGTGTGTAAAATTTTAGATTATTTATATATGATATATTTAAAATTTATGATAGAATTATTTTTTGTGATAATTATTATTAATGGGGTGAAAAGAAGTGCTTTATAAAGAAGAGATAAAAAAAATTGTAGTTATAATTATAGGTGCTTTAATTTTTTGTTTAGGAGTTAATTTATTTATAGTTCCAGTTGGTTTATATAATGGAGGAGTTGTAGGTATATCTCAAATTATACGTACATTAATAGGAAATTATATATCCATACCAAATAATTTTGATATATCAGGTATTATTAACTTTTTATTAAATATACCGTTATTATTTATAGCTTATAAAAGTATTTCTAAAAAGTTTTTTGTTAGAACGGTAGTAAGTATAGTTTTTCAGACAGTATTCTTTTCAATTATAGCAATACCTGTAGTGCCAATAATTGATGATAGATTAACAGCTTGTTTAATTGGAGGAATAATAACAGGAACAGGTATTGGAATTACATTAAAGGCTGGTGGGTCTGGTGGTGGAATAGATATACTAGGCGTTTATTTTGCTAAGAAGTATTCAGAATTTAGTGTAGGAAAGTTAGGAATGATAATAAATGCAATTATTTATGGAGGTTGTGCAGTTTTATTTGAATTACCAACAGCGATATATTCTATCATTTATACTACATTTTTTGGCTTGATAGTAGATAAGATTCACTATCAAAATATTAATACTACGGCTATGATATTTACTAAAGAGAATGACATCGATAAAAGAATTATGAGTGAAATTGGACGAGGAGTAACATTATGGCATGGATATGGAGCTTATACAGGAGAAGATACTTTGATTTTAGTAACTGTTATATCTAAATATGAAATTGGACAACTTAGAAAAATTGTTAACGAAAGTGATGAAAAGGCTTTTATAATTTTTAATGAAGGCATGAATGTAGTAGGTAACTTTGAAAAAAGATTATAGATAAAAGTTGTTTAAATACCTTTATAAGGCGTTGTTAGACATATATGTTTAACGATGCCTTATTTATATAAAAATATTAATACTTAATATGCAACATATTATTGCTATTGCATATTATGTATTATGACTAACAGATAGTGAGAATTTTCTTTCGAAGTAATTAAATGAAGAGAGTTTTGCATTATTAGTTAAAATCATAAAATACGGAGGAGAAGTTATGAGTAATTCAGGCAATGAATATTATACTGAAGAATATAGTGGATGTTATAATGATAAACACGTACACGAATTTACAGGAAGTACAAAGTTAGCAGAGAATGGTGAAGATAGACATAACCATCGTACTGCAGGAATAACAGGAGAAGCTAAGTATTTAGAAAATGGACGTCACTACCATCTTATAAAAACAAAGACTGACTCTGCCCCAGATGGTCATCATCATCCTATAATGATTAGAACAGGATTAGATATAAAAATTAGAGGAACTGATAAGCATGTTCATGCAATAAAGGGAGCAACTAAAGTAGTAGATCAACATTGTCATAATTTTGAGTTTGCAACTTTAACTGAAAAACCTTTAGAGTAAGAAAATTATATTTATAATAGATTTTGAAGAGAATCGTATAAGTAATAAAAATATAAAAAAATGTTGACAAAGGGTGATAAAGATAATATACTAAATGACGTGGTCAAGAGGTGTACAAAATTATCACCCTTGTTTCATAAGAAAAATGTTATAGTTAGTAGATTTTAGCAAATCGAAAGTTTATAATGTTATTTATGCGTGTTTAGCTCAGCTGGATAGAGCAACGCCCTTCTAAGGCGTGGGCCAGGAGTTCGAATCTCTTAACACGCACCATGTGTAGGGATATCGCCAAGCGGTAAGGCACCGCACTTTGACTGCGGTATTCGTAGGTTCAAATCCTGCTATCCCTGCCATATATGGTTTACTAGCTCAGTCGGTAGAGCACTTGACTTTTAATCAAGGTGTCCGGGGTTCGATTCCCCGGTAAGCCACCAAATGTTATAGAGATAAATTAAAGGATGGTATCAAATGATATCATCCTTTAATTTATGTTTATTTAGTTTTTTCTATTTCATTCCTTGTTCGTATTGTTGAACCATTCTCTTAACCATTTCTCCGCCAACGCTACCGTTTTGCTTTGCAGTTAAGTCGCCGTTGTAATCGCTTAGTGGAACTCCTAATTCGTTTGCAACTTCTTTCTTAAATTGAGCTAATCCGTTTTTTGCTTCTGGAACTAATTTTTGTGCCATAATATTATCTCCTTTATATTTTAGTATTTGTAAAGTGTATCTCACTTTACAATAATATTTTGCGTATTTCAATCTTTAATAAACTATAATATTAAAGGGAAAAAAGGTAAAAGAAATAAATTGGGGTACAAAATGGTAGAAGAGTTTTTGCAGTAAAAAAATAAGATACCCTCTAAGAGGATATCTTATTTTTTTATTCAGTTTTTCTTATTTCATTCCTTGTTCGTATTGTTGAACCATTCTTTTAACCATTTCTCCACCAACGCTACCGCATTGTTTTGAAGTAAGGTCTCCGTTGTAATCTGTGAAAGGAACGCCCATTTCGTTAGCTACTTCGTTCTTAAATTTTGCCAATCCGTTTTTAGCTTCTGGAACTAGTTTTTGTGACATACTAGACCCTCCTTAATAAATTAAAATTTTATTTTTGTAAAGCTTGTTTGCTTTACAGTAGTATTTTGCGTAGAAAAGACTTTAATAAACTATAAAAAAGTGTCCAAAATAGGAAAAACTAATAGGGAAATGAATAAAATGGCTTTAATAAAAAAATGTGATAAATATTGAAAAAATATAGATGCTGTTATATATTTTATATAACAAGTAAAGTGAGAGGTGAAGTAATGTTACTTAAAATAGATTTTGATTCAGATATACCTATATATAATCAAATCAAGACAGAGATAATAAAGGGAATTGCTAGAGGTGAAATAGAAGAAGGGGAAATATTACCTTCTGTAAGAGGATTAGCGTCAGATATAGAAGTTAATATGCATACTGTTAATAAAACATACAACATTTTAAAAGATGAAGGCTATATAAAAATTGATAGAAGAAAAGGCGCTTTCATAAGCTTAAATTTAGAAGAGTCAAATAATAAGTTTAAAAGAAATTTTGAAGAAGAATTAGAGTATTATATTGCAGAGTGTTGCAACAGAGGAATATCTAAAGATGATATAAATAAGATTATAGATGAAAAATATGGTTTGTTTAAGGAGAAGAAATAAGATGGAAGATTTAATTAAATATTTTATATTTCCTTTTATTACAGTAACACTATATATTCAAGTGTTTAATTTAAATAGATTTTCTAATAATGGCATATATTTTGGAGTTAGAGTTCCGCTAGAATATAAAAATGATATAGATATATTAAGATTAGAAAAGAAATATAAAAAGGAAAATATTGTTTTTGTATTACCATTAATAATATTATTAAATATATTATATATTTTTAATATAAAGATGTGGTTGCTTTTAACATATACATTTATATCTATTGGAATTACACAAATATTACCGATAATATATTGGAAAAAGATGAAGAGAATTAAAAATGAAAGAGGTTGGAAGGTATTAAGCAAGAATGTAATTATTGTTGAAACTGGATTAAGACAACCTAAAAAAAACTCGAGGATAAAAGCTTTGGAGACCAAGCATTATTTAATTCTTTTAATTATACCGTTTGTAATAAGTATATTAACACTAATAAATTACAATAAATTACCTGAACTAATTCCTGTTCATTATAATGCTGCAGGAGTTGTAGATAAAGTAGTTGAAAAAGGGACAACAGCGGCATATATGAATTTAGCAGGTATACCTTTTATGCTAGTTTTGATGATATTTTTCTTTGTGCTTATAAATAAAATTACAGTAAACTCTAAATCGGATTTGTTTAGTGGAAAGATTAAAGGGACAATAGAGAAAAAGCTTTTGTTTAAAAAGTATATTTCTATATTCACTTGGATTTTAGCTTTAGAGACTTTAATTATAATGTCGCTTCCTCAAGTTTCTATATTATTTGATTTAGGTACTGAAATTATGACTATTCCAATGGTAATATTATTTATTAGTATTGGAGTATTTATATTAATAAGCTATTATTTTGGTCAAGGCGGAAGAAACATAAAGACAACTGAAGAAGGAGAAGAAAATTACAGAGATGATGATGATAGATATATTTTAGGTTCGATATACTATAATAAAAATGACCCTGCGTTAATGGTTGAAAAGCGTGTAGGAGTTGGGTGGACTGTTAATTTAGCTCATCCAATAGGGATGATATTGATGGTATTACCATTTATAATAATGATAGGATTAATAATATTTATGTATTTCTTTGAGAAAACTAATCCTATGTTTTAGAAATTAAACTATGCATATGCATAGTTTTTTCTTTTGAAAGAAAAATTAAAAATATCTTGATGAAAAATAAGGAAATGATATACAATTAAAAGGAACAAAAGAGAAAAAAGGAGAAATGAAGTATGGAATTATTTAAAATTAAAGATTTAGCATTTAATAGTGAGGAATTTTTAGATAATATTGAGGAATTTGAAGATTTAATACCTATAATAAAAGATTTACAAGAAAATTTAACTTATGAAGAAATTAACTGTGTAGGTGATAATGATTGTTGTAGTAAAACTGATAAGAATTATATAGTAGAAATTGAAGGGTATTTAGATGATGAAGATGAGTTTTACACAAAAGAAGAGTTGATTCAAAGTGGTGCAAATATAGAAGGAGCTAGATTAGATCCCTTCATAATTAGAGTTTATAAATGTGTAGAATGTGGAAAGTGGATAATTGATATTTTAGAATAGGTGTATTAAGAATGAAAGAAAAATTTAAAGAAAAGTTATCTGAATTTAATGGGTATTTAAAAAAAGTAATAGGGAAATTCAATGCATTAACTATAGAAAAGAAAATAGTTATTATCTTTATAGTTATATTTATGATTTTTACATTTATTACTGTAGGTATTTTGAATGGCGCACCTACAAAAGAAGAGGTAATAAGCAATTTTAAAGTAGCGATTGAAAATAAAGATGAAAAATTACTGTCAAAAACTCTAAAAATTGATGGGAAGAAAGTTGATTCGGAAAGCTTGGTACCGTTAATTGATTATTATGATGATAAGAGAGATACATTACTAGATATAACTAAAAAATTAAGAGCAGAAAATAAAAGTGGTATGCTAAATATAGAAAGTAAAAAAAATATCTTTGGAGAAAAATACTATATAAATGTCAGTAGAATTTCAGTATTGGTAAAATCGAATTTTAATAATACTGAAATATTTATAGATAATAGAAGTGTTAAGTCTGGTGAAACCTTAAAAGATATTATACCAGGAACTTATATAGCGAGGTATAAATTAAATACTGAGTTTGGGGAGGTTACTGGAGAGGAAGAGGTAACTGTTTCTGAAGATGCTAATATAAATATACATGTTGATGCTGGAAATATAACTTTATATTCGGCTTATAAAGATGCGGATGTTTTTATAGATAATAAAAATATAGAAAAAAAGGTATCAGACATAGTTGATTTCGGTCCTATTCCATTAAATAGAGATATCGAGCTATATATAGAACAAGATTTTCCTTGGGGGAAAATAAAGAGTGAATCAGTGGTTATAAATAATAATGGAATTATCAAATTAGATATTAATATGGTAAATGAAAAGCTAATGAATGAAATTGAAATATCTTTAAATACGTTCTTTAATTCTGTTTTTGATGCTCTTAATGGAGGGGATAAAACTTTAATTCAAAATGCAGATGAATCTACTAGAAATAAAATATATGATGATATTTTTAAAAAGACATTATTCTTTACTAATAATTATGAGATTTCAGATATGAACTTGAATATAGAAAAAAGTGAGTTTAAGTATGAAGATTCTATTTATAAAGGAAATATAGTGGTTAAGATTAATTATGATATTTATAAAAAGATATTACCATTTGTAAAGGAAAGTCGTGAGGAAACATTTTTAGTAGGTTTAATATATGATGATGGGAAATGGGTATCAAATAGTATCCAAAGATTTAATATGTATGACGAATAGAAGTGTATTAGTTGATTGACAATAAAGAAAAAGGGGGATGAAGTTGAAGAAAGGGTTTGTTAGAGTTTGTATTTCTTTTTTGATAATATCGATATCTTTTGGCTTTACAAGAGTATTGGCAGAAAATAATGAAAGTATTAAAAATGAAATTGACAATAATAAAGATAGAATAGAAGAGTTAGAAAAAGAAAAAGAAGAAATACAAGATGAAATACTTAGTGAAGAAGAGGCTCTGAAAAGGATAGAGGAAGAGATAAAAGAAAAAAGAGAAGAACTTTTAAAAGTTAGTAAAGAGGTAGAAGTATTTCAAAATGAAATAGATTTGATTCAAGAAGAAGTAGATAAAATAGAAGACGAAATATTAAAAATAGAAGAAGAAATATCTATAAAGGAAGAGAAAATTGAGAATTTAATTAAAGAACAGGAAAAACAAAAAGTTTTACTTGCTAATAGATTAAGAAATTATTATAAGTTGGATATATCAAATCAATACTTGTATATGATTTTAAGTAGTGAAAATATTTTTGAACTATTGAATAAATTATATAATATTACTATATTGATGAAGATTGATAGGGATCTTATGAAATCTAATAAGGAAAGTGAAGAAAATATAACATTAGAAAAAAACGCTATAGAAGAATATTTAAAAGAAGAAGAGATTCGTAAAAATGACGTTGTTAAGAAACAGATCGAATTAATAGATAAGCAAAGTGAATTTATTGTAATAAAAGAAAAAGAAGAAAAACAGATGTATGAACTTCAGGCTTTAGAAAGTGAAAAGAATAACTTGATAGTTTCGCTTGAAGGAGTACAGAATAGTTTGCAAAATCAGATAGAAGATTTATTATCTTACAACGAGGAGTTACAAGCTGAATTAGATAGAATATTTGAAGATATTGAAAATGGTTCACCAGATAATGGAGCAACACCGGAGAGTGGTAATGAAAGTGGCTTTTTGAGACCAGTTGATGGAGTTATTACTTGTGAATTTGGGCCAAGAATTAATCCGGTAACATTTGAAGCAGGATTTCATAATGGTATTGATTATGCAGGTAATACTGGAGAAGCTATTAGAGCTACTAAAAGTGGAGTTGTTGAATACTCAGGATGGATAGAGGGGTATGGATATACTATAATTTTAAATCATGGTGATGGTATAAAATCTCTATATGCACATTCAAGTCAGCTTATTGTATCTGTAGGAAATTCTGTGCAACAAGGGGAAACAGTCGCTCTTATTGGATCGACAGGAATGAGCACTGGACCTCATTTGCATTTTGAAATAAGAGTTAATGGACAACCGGTTGATCCTTTTGGTTATATTCCGTACTAAATAACTACTTAGCTTTAAGATTTTAAAGGATGACAAAATATTTATTCTTTAAAGTCTTTTTTATAAAAAAAAACCTGCACTATTGTGCAGGTTAAAGGGTTTATGTTCATTTAAGAAAGGGAATAAACGAACATATGTGGGGTTTTATTATAACTCTTTAATAAAATTATTAAAGAGTGGTATGGGCTTTTGTTAAATGTAATTTACCTTACAATGACATTATACATCATATTTCAACAAATTCAAATAGTTTTTTGAAAAAAATTAATAAAATTCATTTTTTTTACTAGAAAGATGGATAAATATATATAAGAGTATATAATAGAAAAAAAGAAATAGGAGGATGAATGTATATGGATAAATACAAAGATGTTTTAAAAGATGCACCTGACTATGAAGAATACACAGTTAATGAAGCTAAGCTATCAGTGGCAGAAATGAGGGAATTAGGGTTGCTTAAGTGTGGAGGATGTTGTTCTTCAGGTGATGGGTGCTCAAAGAAAAATGGTTGTTGTAAGACAAAAAAATAGAATGTCGAAAAAACACGAGGTAAATTGTTACAGTGTAAATATATAGAAAAAATAAGTCGGATTTTGGAGGTGTATATGAGAAAGCCAAGTATATTCAGTAGGGATTACGAAAGAATAATGAGAAAACGTAAAAGAATATTGGTAGCTTCAATTTCTTTATCAATTGTATCTATGGCTTTAATTATTGTTTTTATCAGTAGATACAATTTTGGGAAAGGGGAAAGCTATTTAACTGCTTGGATGAAAGATGAAGAAAATATTGAAAAAGAACAGGAAAAAGAAGTATTAAGCAAAGAAAAAGAAATGGAAACGGCAAAGTTAGATAATAATATAAAAATATTGTTAAATGGAAATGAATTTGAATTAAATTGCTCTGAAAATAATGGTAAGAAGGTTGTTAATAGTGTAAAAAATCTAGAGTCAGAAAAATATTGCATAGATAATTATGGAGAGAAAGTAATTATATTAGATAAAGATCAAAATATATTTTTATGTGATATAGAAGGAAATGTAATAGATTTAACTTTAAATGAATATGTATCTCCTTATGGAGAGGTTTTTAAAAAAGATGAAATATTATCAACTTATAATGATTATATATGGCATTCACAAGTTAAGTTTTTAAATAATAACAAAATTGCATATGTAAGCAATTTGCCTTACTTTGGCTATGGATTAAGCCAATTTATAAATGTTATAGATATATACTCAAAAGAACATACAACAATGTGGGGGCTTAATGGTAATAACATTATTTTAAAAGAAAACTTAGATGGTGGATTAGAAGCTGTAATAGATGGAAATATTAAGTATGTAGAGTAAAATTAATATAATAATATTGGGAAAATTAATTTTGTGAAACAAATATTTGAAAATATTTAAATGTTTATGTTATAATAACTTAGTCGAAATAAGCATACAATAGCTTAGTTTTAGGAGGAATATATACAATGGAAGCTAAAATGGAAAAAAAAGACGTTAATGTTGTTAAGTTTGAAGTAAAAGTGGAAGCACAAAAGTTCAACGAAGCTTTAACTAGATCTTATAAAAAGAACATGAATAAATTCAATGTACCAGGATTCAGAAAAGGTAAAGTGCCAATGGCAGTAGTTAAAAAGTACTACGGAATAGAAGTACTTTTAGAAGATGCTATAAATTTTGCAATTGATAGTTCATATAAAGAAGTATTAAAAGAAAACAATATAATACCTGTAGATTATCCACAAATCGACGTTGTTGAAGTTGGAGAAGGTAAAGATTTCATATACACTGCAGAAGTTACTGTTTACCCAGAAGTTAAACTAGGAGAATATAAAGGTTTAAAAGTTGAAAAGAACTCTTACGAAGTAACTGAAGAAGAAGTAAATAAGAAATTAACAGAAATGCAAGAAAAGAATGCTAGAGTTGAAACTAAAGAAGAAGGTAGCATAGAAAATGGAAACATAGCTATTATCGATTTTAAAGGATTCATCGATGGTGAAGCATTTGAAGGTGGAGAAGGTACTGACTATGAATTAGAAATAGGTTCAGGAACTTTCATTGGAAACTTTGAAGAGCAATTAGTAGGAAAGAATGTTAATGACAATGTAGAAGTTAATGTAACATTCCCAGAAAACTACGGAAGAGAAGAATTAAACGGAAAGCCAGCTAAATTTGAAGTTGCAATAAAGGGAATCAAAGTGAAAGAATTACCATCTTTAGATGATGAATTTGCTAAAGAGGTATCTGAATTTGATACATTAGCTGATTTAAAAGCTGATATAACTAAGAAGTTAGAAGAAGCTAACAATTCAAGAATCGAAAGAGAATTTGAAGAAGCTGTTATTTTAGCAGCAACTGAAAATGCTGATGTTGAAATTCCTGCAATAATGATTGAAAAAGAAATAGATAAAATGGTTCAAAATCTTGAGCAAAGATTACAATACCAAGGCTTAACTTTAGAGCAATACTTCCAATTTACTGGTAGTGATGCTGAAAAGATGAGAGAATACATGAAGGAAAATGCTGAAAGAAAAGTTAAGACAGACTTAGTATTAGAAGCTATAGAAAAAGCAGAAAACATAGATGCTACAGAAGAAGAATTAAGAGCAAAAGCTGAAGAAGTTGCTAAGATGTATTCAGCAAATAGCGATGAAAAGATGATTGATTTATTAATGAACAGTCAAAGAGAAGCTTTAAAGAGTGATGTAATCACATCAAAAGCTGTTAAGTTATTAATGGAAAATAATTAATAAGTATTAAGTTAATTGCCAGAAAAGTTTTTTCTGGCAATTATTTAAAATATTTCTTTAACAAAATAATGTAAATTAGATATAATTTAAGTATAATTACTTTTATTTATTTGGATATATTATTAAGGAAGGGTTTAAAGAGAAATAGGAGGGAATTTACATGAGTAATTACGTTCCAATGGTTGTCGAGCAAACTGGAAGAGGAGAAAGATCTTATGACATTTTTTCTAGACTATTAAAGGATAGAATAGTAATGTTAAGTGGAGAAGTAAACGATGTTACATCAAACTTAATAGTAGCTCAATTGTTATTCTTAGAAAGTGAAGATCCAGATAAGGATATATATCTATATATAAACAGTCCTGGTGGGTCAATTACAGCAGGAATGGCTATATTTGATACTATGAACTATATAAAACCAGATGTTAGTACTATATGTATAGGAATGGCTGCATCTATGGGAGCATTTTTACTTTCTGCAGGAGCACCAGGAAAAAGATTTGCTTTGCCAAATAGTGAGGTGATGATTCATCAACCACTAGGGGGATTCCAAGGGCAAGCAACAGATATTGATATACATGCAAGAAGAATATTAAAAATTAAAGAAACGTTAACTAGAGCTATGGCTGAATCAACAAATGGAAAAGTTGACTTTGAAACTATGGTTAAAATGTGTGAAAGAGATAACTTTATGTCTGCACAAGAAGCTAAAGAAATTGGTTTAATAGATGACGTTATAGTTAGAAATGATATAAAGAAGAGCTAAAAGAGTCCAGAGCTAAAGTGAGGTGAGTTTATGGCTAAATTTGATGACAAAAAACAATTAAAATGTTCTTTCTGTGGTAAAAATCAAGACCAAGTAAAGAGATTAATTGCAGGGCCAGGTGTATATATATGTGATGAATGTATAGACTTATGTTCTGAGATTATACAAGATGAATTCGAGGAAAATGTTGAGTTAGATACAACTTCGTTACCAAAGCCATCAGAAATAAAAAACTATTTAGATCAATATGTAATAGGTCAAGATAAGGCTAAAAAGGCATTGTCTGTTGCTGTGTATAATCACTATAAGAGAATCCAATCAAATATGATTGAAGATGATGTAGAGCTACAAAAAAGTAATATCTTACTTTTAGGACCAACTGGTTCAGGTAAGACACTTTTAGCTCAAACTTTAGCAAAGTTTTTAAATGTTCCTTTTGCTATTGCAGATGCAACTACATTAACTGAAGCTGGATACGTTGGAGAAGATGTAGAAAACATCCTTCTAAAATTAATTCAAAATGCTGATTATGATGTAGAAAAGGCTGAAAAAGGAATAATATACATTGATGAAATAGATAAGATTGCTAGAAAATCTGAGAACCCTTCTATAACTAGAGATGTATCTGGTGAAGGTGTTCAACAAGCTTTATTAAAAATCTTAGAGGGTACTACAGCATCTGTACCACCACAAGGTGGTAGAAAACACCCACATCAAGAGTTTATTCAAATAAATACTTCAAATATATTATTTATTTGTGGAGGAGCTTTTGATGGTGTTGATAAGATAATAGAAAAGAGAACACAATCTAGTTCTATGGGGTTTGGTGCAGATATCAAATCTAAGGCTAATAAAGATGTAGGAACTCTTTTAAAGTCAATACTACCTGGAGATCTATTAAAATTTGGATTAATTCCTGAGTTTGTAGGAAGATTACCTATTGTTGTTACTTTAGAGTCATTAGATCAAAATGCTTTAATAAATATTTTAAGCCAACCAAAGAATGCACTTGTAAAACAATATACAAAATTATTTGAAATGGATAATGTTGAATTAGAGTTTACAGAGGATGCTCTTAAGGCTATTGCTGATGAGGCTATAGCAAGAAAAACTGGTGCTAGAGGGCTAAGATCTATAGTAGAGGATATGATGATAGAAATTATGTTTGATATACCATCAGATGAAAATATATCAAAAATAATTATTCAGGAAGATACTGTAAAAAACAAACAACTACCTGAAGTTGTTAGATTACCTGAAAATGAAAAACGTTTAGTTTTAAAGCCAAAAAAGGCTAAAAAGAAAAAAGGTATGGAAACAGCATAAGTAAAATCACCCGAGATTTAGGGTGATTTTTTTATTTTATTTTGTTTGATTGATTTTTAGATACTATATTTCTTATATAGTGAAAAAATTATAATAATATAAATTATCTCTGGAATATTACTATTTAAATAAGTCAATAATACAAATAGTTTTATTAAAGGGAGGGAGAAACTTTTAGGTATCTAAAAGTAGAGAAATATGAACCAAATAATGATGATTTTACAATTAATAATGATAGTGCTTTTCATAATATATTTATTTAATAGCAATAAGGCTAATAGAACTAAAACGGTAGTTATAGATAAAGAAAATAAAAAAGAAATGGATAAATTGCTTAAGTTAAGATCAATAAAGCTATCAGAACCTTTAACTGAAAAAAGTAGACCTAAAGATTTTAGTGAAATAATAGGCCAAGAAGAAGGAATTAAGGCGTTACAAGCAGCTATATGTGGACCTAATCCCCAACATGTAATAATTTATGGGCCTCCTGGAGTAGGTAAGACAGCTGCAGCAAGATTAGTTTTAGATAAAGCGAAAAAACAAGTTAACTCACCATTTAAAACAGAGGCCAAATTTGTAGAGATAGATGCGACTACAATACGATTTGATGAAAGAGGAATAGCTGATCCTCTTATAGGTTCGGTACATGATCCTATATATCAAGGCGCTGGATCACTAGGAGTAGCAGGAATTCCACAACCAAAACCAGGAGCAGTTACAAAAGCTCATGGTGGAATTCTTTTTATTGATGAAATTGGGGAATTACATCCAATAGAATTAAATAAGCTCTTGAAAGTTTTAGAAGACAGAAAAGTATTTTTAGATAGTGCATATTATAGTTCTGAAGATAGCAATATGCCTACTTATATTAGAGAAATTTTTGAAAATGGATTACCAGCGGATTTTAGATTAATAGGAGCTACTACGAGAAGTCCAGAAGAGATTATTCCAGCTATAAGATCTAGATGTGTAGAAATATTTTTTAGAGCACTTCATACAGATGAAATTAAGAAAATAGCTGAAAATTCAATTAAGAAAGTTGGCTTAACTGTTTCTGACAAAGGTTTAGACATAATAAGTAGATATTGTAGTAATGGTAGGGAGGTAGTGAATTTAATTCAGTTATGTTCAGGATTGGCTATAAATGATAATAGGGCAGAGATATCTGAAGATGATATAAAGTGGGTAATTGAAAACGGACAATATTCAGAAATTCCAGATGTAAAGTTGAAAGAAAATCATAATAGGGTTGGAGTTGTTAATGGATTAGCTGTATATGGAGCTAATATAGGGATGATTATGTCTTTAGAAGCTACAGCTAAAAAGATTACAACTAGAAAAGGAGAAATAAAAATATCAGGAATTATTGAAGAAGAGGAGATTACATCAAATAATAGAAAGATTAAAAGAAAAAGTACTGCTTACTCATCAGTTCATAATGTTCTAACTGCATTAAATAATGTGTTTAATATAAATAGTGATAGCTATGATATTCACATTAATATTCCAGGTGGAGTTCCTGTAGATGGACCTTCAGCAGGTATTACTATAGCTACAGCTATTTATAGTAGTATAATGAAAGAACCAATAGATAACATGGTCGCTATGACTGGAGAGATAACTTTATTAGGTGATGTTAAACCTATTGGTGGAGTAGGAGCTAAAATATTGGCAGCTAAAAAGGCAGGTGCTAAAAAAGTTATAATTCCAGAGGACAATTGGAATGACAGCTTTGAAAACTATGAAGGGATAGAGATAGTTGCTGTAAGAAATATTAAGGAAGTAATAGAGTTGGCTATTTTATCTCAAAAATTAAATGGAAATATAGATGTTTTATCGGCAAAAGCTGAATAAAGATTAAAGACCACCCTTTGGGTGGTTTTGTATTTTTTACATAAATAGAAAAGTTGAAAAAATATATAATTATGTGTATACTAAATTGGTTAGATAATTTTTATTAGAAAGAATGGAGGGGGAAAATGGAAAAGAGTCAAATAACTTTAGCTGTTATTCCGTTAAGGGGCATTACGATTTTTCCCAATATGATTATACATTTTGATGTTGGTAGGGAAAAATCCATAGCAGCTATAGAAGAAGCAATGAAAGAAAATGGAGAGATTTTTTTAGTATCACAATTAGATCCAGAAATAGAGGATCCCACTAAGGATGATGTTTACTTCATAGGAACTATATCAAAAATTAAGCAAATATTAAAAATGCCTAAAGGAATTACAAGAGTGTTAGTTGAAGGTATTGAGAGAGCTGAAATTATTGATATTGTAGATGAAGAAAAATTTATGAAAGCTAATATTGTTAAAATAGAAGATGAAAATGTTAAAGTTGATGATGCTAAAGAGTCAGCATATAGAAATCTTTTAACAAAATCATTTAATCAATATATAGAAGCAGCAGAGGTTGAAGGGAATAAAGCACCTTTAATAATAACTAAAGAAGAAGGCTTAAGCAAAGTAACTGATTTAGTAGCATCTTTTATTGAACTTGAAGATGATAAGAAGCAAGAAATTTTAGAGACGCTTGATGTTTACGAAAGAATTGAAAAGTTAATTCTTTATATCACTGAGGAAATCGAAATTATTAATATTGAAAAATCAATAGGTAATAAAGTAAAAGATAAAGTTGATAAAGCTAATAAGGAGTACTTCTTAAGAGAACAAGTAAAAGTTATTCAAGAAGAGCTTGGTGAAGATGAAGAGAAAAATGAAATTGAAAATTATAAAGAAAAATTAGCTAAGTTAAAGTTACCTAAGGTTGTTAGGGAAAAAGCTGAATATGAACTTTCTAGATTAAAAACATCTAATTCTGGAGATGGTAATAATATAAGAACTTATTTAGATTGGATTGTAGCGCTTCCTTGGAATAAGTCTACTAAGGATACATTCAATATAGAAAAGGCTGAAGAAGTATTAAATTCAGAGCATTATGGATTAGAAGAAGTTAAGGAAAGAATATTAGAATATCTTGCTATAAAACAATATACTAAGAGTATAAAAGGTCCAATTTTATGCTTAGTAGGGCCTCCAGGTGTTGGTAAGAGTTCTATTGCAAAATCTGTAGCCAATGCAGTAAATCGTAAATTTGCAAGAATTTCTCTTGGGGGAGTTAAAGATGAAGCAGAGATTAGAGGTCATAGAAGGACTTATATTGGCGCAATTCCAGGTAGAATTACATATGCTTTAAAAGAAGCAGGGGCTAGCAATCCGTTAATTTTATTAGACGAGATAGATAAGCTAAGTCAAGATTATAAAGGTAGCCCAGCAGATGCTTTATTAGAAGTATTAGACCCTAATCAAAATATGAGCTTTAGAGATAGCTTTATGGAAGTAGATATAGATTTATCTAATGTACTATTCATTACAACTGCGAACTCTTTAGATACTATACCAAGACCATTATTAGATAGAATGGAAGTTATAGAGATATCAGGCTATACTTATGAAGAAAAGTTTAATATAGCTAAAAATCATCTTATACCAAAAGTTCTAAAAGAACATAATTTAGATAGGAATACTATTAAAATTTCTGATTCAGTAATAAAAGAAATAGTAAATAGTTATACTATGGAGTCTGGTGTTAGAACTCTTGAAAGACAAATAAATAAAGTAATTCGTAAAGCTATAACTGATCTTATAAAGAGTAATAGTAAGAGTATTACTATATCTACTATTAAAATTGAAAAGTATTTAGGGCCTAAGATATTTGAATATGAAAAAATAGATAAAGAGGATAAGATTGGTGTTGTAACAGGACTAGCTTGGACGGCTTATGGTGGAGATACATTACCTGTTGAAGTTAGTGTTATGAAAGGTTCAGGTAAGTTAGATTTAACAGGCCAATTAGGATCTGTAATGCAGGAATCCGCAAAAGCATCATATAGTTACGTAAGAGCTAATGCTAATAAATATGGAATACCAGAAGACTTTTATAAGGAAAATGATATCCATATACATGTTCCTGAAGGAGCGGTACCAAAAGATGGTCCTTCTGCGGGAGTTACAATGACTACAGCTCTAGTTTCAGCATTATCCAATAAAAAGGTTAGAAGTAATGTTGCTATGACTGGAGAAATAACATTAACAGGAAGAGTACTAGCTATAGGGGGAGTTAAGGAAAAATGCTTAGCTGCTCATAGAATAGGAATAGATACTATAATATTACCTAAAGAAAATGAAAAGCATGTAAATAAAATACCTAAATCAGTTAAATCTAAATTAAACTTAATCTTTGCTGATAAGATTGATAAGGTATTAGAGAATGCATTAATTGGAGTTGAAAATAATGATAATTAAAACATCAGAATTTATTACGTCTGCAGTAAAAAGAAATCAATATCCTGTAGATGTAAGACCAGAAGTTGCCTTTGTTGGAAGATCTAATGTAGGTAAAAGTTCTATAATAAACGCTTTAACTAATAGAAAAAAATTAGCTAAAGTTTCACAAACACCAGGTAAAACTAGACTTATAAATTTCTTTTTAATTAATGATGAAATGTATTTAGTTGATTTGCCTGGATATGGATATGCAAAAGTATCAAAAAAAGAAAAAGAGAGCTGGGGAAAAACTATTGAAACCTATTTAATTGAAAGAGAACAATTAAAAAAAGTAGTTTTATTAGTTGATTCTAGGCATAAGCCTACTGCTGATGATATTCTTATGCATGAATGGATAAAGCATTTTGGGTATAAAGTTATAGTAATTGCAACAAAAAGTGATAAACTATCTAACAATGAAATAGGAAAAAGCAAAAAACTAATTAAAGAAACATTAAAACTAGGACCAGAAGATGAATTCTATTTATTTTCATCAGTAAAGAAAAATGGGAAAGAAGAATTAATAGATAATATATTCGGGGATTTAGTAGAAGAATAAATAAAAAAACTGCCAAAAAGGCAGTTTTTTTTGTTAAAAAGTTTTTCTTTAAAATAAAACTAGTGTCAAATTATAAAAAGGCGAATAGTATATAGTATAAAAAGAAAAAAACAAAATCCTTAGGAGGAAGTAAGTATGCAAATGAATGACATTATTGATGGATTAAATTCTTGTGATTGTCCAACAGGCTTACAAGGTACAAATTTCAATAGCGTATCAGGTTGTGGTTTTGGAAGCTGGATATGGATATTGTTAATTTTATTCTACACTAATCAAGGAGCTAATTATGGTGGCGGAGGATGCTGCTGTAAGCCACGTAAAAAAGATTGCTGTTGCTGTGGAAATAGTGGATACAATAACGCTGGATATGGTAGCGGATGTGGAGGATATTTATTCTTATTAGTTATCTTATTCTTATGTGGCGGTTGTGGTAATAACTTTGGAGGATGTAATACTTTTGGATGTGGATTCGATCAAGGCTTTGATGCTTTGGGCGGATGCTGCTAGGTTATAGGAAGGAGGAGAGTATAAATGTCAAAGAAAAAAAATAGATGTTGTTGTGAAGAAGTATGCTGTTGCCCAAGTAATAATGCTGGTTATGGCGGAAATGGATGCTGTGGAAGTCAATTTGCAGGATTAAACAGCTGTGTTTCTCCAATTATATTCCTATTGATAGCATGTGGATCAGGTCTTTTAAGAAACAATAGATCTTTCTTGATAATACTATTATTCTTACTATGCGGAGGCTGTTTCGGTAATTTATTTGGAACAAATAATGCCGGTGGAGACGGATGTTGCTGCGAAAGCGATTGTTGCTGCTAGTATAGAGGATGGAGGGCCTTATGGGCCCTCCAAAAAAATATCTAAAATTATAACATAAATAATTAAAATACATATAATGAAAGTAAAGAAATCTCTAGGAGGAGGGCTTATGTCTAAAAAAAGACATAGAAAGAGGCAAGAAGTAAGTAACACAAATAATAGTAATAACAATAATAATAGGCAACAGCAGATGAATTACAATAATCCTTTTGGAATTAATCCAAATCAATTACTAAGTATGTTTGGTAATATAGATATGAATCAAATAAATAGCATGTTACAATCTATGGGAGCAGATGGATTTGATTTCAATAATTTCAATTTAGGATCAATACAAAATTTAATGAATGGAATGGGCAGAAATCCAGGACAACAGCAAAATTTTCAAAATAATGGACAAGGGCAGCAAAATACTCAAAGAAATAATAATGAGATGAATCATAAACAAAATTTTGATGAGTTTAATGATGAAGATGACAACATACAATTGTTAAATTCCTTTAGGAGTATAGTTGGAGAAGAGAAAAAAGACTTTATAGATAAAATTATAAAGTTATATAATGATGGTGCATTTGAAGATTAATTTATTAATATGTATAAAAGAAGGGAATAGGGTTAATAATATAATTGTACCGGAGAAGTATTCTCCTATAGCAAATGAAGATTATATCTTCATTAAAGCTAAACCCCCCCATCCCCCTTTTAGGCCGCGTTGAGCGGCCTTTTAATTTTGTTTCTTTATACTAGAGATTCTATATTCGCCAAATTGATTTATATCTGTTTTTACCGTGAAAATGATTTCTTCTTTAGGTTTTGAAGAATCCGTTGAATTGACCTTCTCAAAAGATAAATTCCAAATAACAGAAGAGGGAAGTGCATTTTTATCCCAATTTATATCGTAGAAATATCCAATTTGGAATGAATATCTATAGTTTTCTTTGCTTAAATTCCAAAGGATTCCTAGTTCCTCAGAGTCTATATATTCTGTGAAAATGCCAGGAGCATCTTCTATTTCGTAAGTAAGCTGAATTAAATCAATAAATTTTTGTATAACACCTAATGCTGGAATCTGAAGTTTTGAAAAAGAAGTATCTTTAATTGTTTTACCGCTAAAAATAAATGATTCTGTTGATTCATCTCCTTTTTCTGAAAGAGAATATAATATTTTAGGAGTTCTAGAATTTTGAGAGTCAATAATACCAAAAATATTTTTTGAGGAAGAAAAGACCTCTTTAAATTCATCATTATTCCATTGGAAAATATAGGTTATAGGTTTTTGGTTTTTATATCCAGTTAAAATTAACTCAGGTATACCATCTCTAGATAAATCTAAAGAAGTAACTTTTATAGATACAGAATCATATAAATCGATTAAAGCATCTCCATATGACTCACTTTTTAGTACATAATCATGTTTAGAAGTTTTTACTTTTACAATATAATGAGAATTTTTTTTATCTATTAATATACTATCTACAGTTCCATCTCCATCATAGTCTTTATCGTTTGGATTATGTATAGTTGATGAGATAAAGGATTCTAAAGAATCATTTTTTAAGAAAACAGAAAAAGATATAGCTACTAATAATAAAAGAAGAAGAATTATAAAAATCCATTTAAAGAGTTTGTGCTTTTCTAATATAATAAGCTTTACCATAATATCACCTCAATAAATTATATGAGACAATATTAATATAAATTCATAATAAAAAAACAGTAAGTATTAAACAATACTTACTGACAACCTTCACAAACACCGTAAAAGAAAAGTTTATTCCATTTTATTTCGTACTTAGAATTTTCTGCTGCTATTTGATTTAAATTTGGGAATGAATCAACTTCTAAATCATCAACTCTACCACATTTTAAGCATTGTATGTGAGCATGATCATTTACTGTAGCATCATATCTAAAGTTTCCTTCACCTACGTTTATTTCCTGTACTAATTCAACCTCAACTAATGTTTTAAGTGCTTTATAAACTGTAGCTAAGCTCATTGTAGGATATACAGGTTGAAGAGCTTTATAAATTGCTTCTGCAGAAGGATGCTCTTTAGTTCCCATTAAGTATTGATATACAGCAAGTCTTTGAGGAGTAAGTTTAAGCTTCTTTTCTTTAAATATAGAAGTAATATTATCCATGTATATACTTCCACCTTTCTATTTTATTTAATTATATTATATGTTGGGAAATTGATATTTGTCAATAATTAATATTAATAGAGAGTAGTTTATAGATAAAAAATAATTAAATGAATACAATTACTGAATAATATTTGAGAAAATAACTATTTATAAGCATATGTTCAAGTAAAAATAATATTTATTATTATATAGAGAGAGTTATAGGAGGAGATGTTATGTCTAAGTATAAAGTTGGAGATGAATTAATAATAGTAAATGACCCAAATGAGGAAAGACAAAAGCTAAAAGATATGACTAAGCTAGTTGTAGATGGGGAATACGCAGAAATATCGTGGGGAATAAAAATAATAAGTGTTGATTATGACAAACCATATATAACATTAACTTATAGAAATGTAGATGGAAAATTAAATAAAGTTTTTGCAGAATGCTTAGATGTAGATAATTTTGATACTGAAATGGTACTAGAAAAGGCACTGCTAAAGGCTTTTCAAAATGAAATAATAAATATATCAGTATCTAAAAATACATTTAAAATAGAAAAATAATAATTAAAAAATTGTAAAATATTAAATATTTTATATTTTTGCTAAAAAATGCTTTATTTTTGTTAAGAAATAGATTATAATGGCCTTGTGATTTCGATTACAATCATTGGGGGTGGGGTTTGTGAGTAAATGTCCATTTTGGTCTACAAAAAAAGAGAAGGTAAATTGTTATAACGAGTGCCCAATGTACCCTGTATCTAAAGATGACGAGGTATGTCCATTTATAGAGCACTTAAATCCGAATAAAGTAAGTATAAATGATTTTGATGATTTTGGGTATTCTCAAAGTAATGTTTATGATTTAGCTTATATGGGGATTAAAAATTATGATTAAAAGATAATTAAGGAGTTGCTAATCTTAGCAACTCCTTTTTTTATTATTTTGATTGATTTAATAATAATTTTTGTTTTAATGACCATAACTTAGTTGAAAGATCTACATAATAAGTATGAGGATTTTCAAATCTTAATATTTCAGGCCATAATTTGTTAGTTTCTGCTTTAGCAAATTCCTTTATTTCTAGAACAGATGGGGAAGTATATACTAACTTACCTTTGTCGAAGATCTTGACTAATAAATCTTTAACGTAGAAATTAGTGATTTTTTTTCTTTTCCAAGTGTGTATAGGATCAAAGATTTCATACTCTTTACTGTCGTCTATAACTTCATCACTTAATGCTAATACATCAGCTATAGCAACATTAGTATCCTTATCAAATAATCTGTATATTTTTTTGAAACCTGGATTAGTAATCTTTTCATTGTTTTCAGAAATTTTTATTTTGGGAATTATAACATTTTCTTTTTCAACAGCAACTAGTTTGTAAACACCGCCAAAAACAGGTTCAGATTTAGCTGTTATAAGTCTTTCTCCAACACCAAAGGAATCTATGCAAGCACCTTGGTTTAATACATCTCTTATAATATGTTCATCAAGAGAGTTAGATATAATTATTTTACAATCAGGATACCCAGCTTCATCAAGAGCTTTTCTACATTTTTTAGTTAAATAAGTTATATCGCCAGAATCAATTCTAATTCCTTTCGGGCGCTTACCAAGAGGCTTTAATACTTCATCAAAAACTTTTATTGCATTTGGTAAACCAGATTTTAATACATTATAAGTATCTATAAGTAAAGAACAGTTATCTGGATAAGTTTCAGCCCAAGCTTTAAATGATTCATATTCTGTATCGAAAAGTTGAACCCAGCTATGTGCCATTGTACCAACAGCAGGAACATTGAAGTATTTATCAGCAATTGTACAAGCTGTTGAATCACATCCACCTATAATTGAAGCTCTAGCTCCGTATATAGCACCATCATAACCTTGAGCTCTTCTTGAACCAAACTCCATAACAGTTTTACCTTCGGCAGCTCTACATATTCTATTTGCCTTTGTAGCAATTAAAGTTTGATGGTTTATAGTTAAAAGAATCATTGTTTCAACAAATTGTGCTTGAACAACAGGACCTTTTACTAGTACTAAAGGTTCATTTGGAAATACAGGATTCCCTTCAGGGATTGCCCAGACATCACAGCAGAAATTAAAATCTGCTAAATATTCTAAAAATTCTTCAGAAAATATATTTTTGCTTCTTAAATAATCTATATCAGATGAGGTGAATTTCAGGTTGCTTAAATATTGAACTAATTGCTCAACACCAGCCATTATACAGTATCCACCACCATCGGGAACTCTTCTAAAATACATATCGAAGTAGGCTATTCTGTTTTCTACACCTTTATTAAAATAGCCATTTGCCATTGTTAGTTCATAGAAGTCAACTAGCATTGTTAGATTTCTTTCATTCTGAACATCAAATTTAATTAAAGTTTCCATAATTAGTCTCCTTTTTGAATTCTTAAAAATATTGTACATCTATATAGAAATTATTACAATATAGTAGTTAATAGAAAAAATATTAAAGGTAATACTTTAGATAAATATAAGTGTAAGAAGGAGAAGAGATTTTGAAAATAACCTTAGATAACTATCAGCAGAAGGCTGTTTATACAAAATATAAAAATGCTTTAATAGTTGCAGCACCGGGATCAGGTAAAACTACTGTAATTATTAATAGAGTAAATCATCTTATAGAAGATAGAAAAGCTAAAGTTGGAAATATTATAGTTATAACTTTTACTAGGGCAGCAGCTGAAAATATGAAAACTAGATACAAAAATACTTTTAATAAAAATATAGCACCATTCTTTGGAACATTTCATGGATTGTTTTATAAGATACTTTTAAGGGAAGGCCATGAGATAAATATAATTAATGATAATAAATGTTCCAATATAGTTAAAGGTGTATTGGGGAAATATTTTGATGATGTAAATGAAGATAAAGTTAAAGAGGTAGTTAATAATATATCAGGATTTAAGACTTCAGGAACGAATATAGAAGAGTTTAAGTCTAGTATTTCTAAAGATATATTTATAGAATGCTTTAATGCTTATGAAAACTATAAAAAAAGAGAAAATCTGTGGGATTTTGATGACTTATCTCTTAACGCTATTCAACTTTTAAAAATTAACAAACAAATATTGATGAAATATAAAAATATTTTTAAATATGTATTAGTAGATGAGTTCCAGGATTGCGATGAGTTGCAGATAGAGTTTTTAAGATTGATAAATGGAGAGAATGAATTATTTGCTGTTGGAGATGAAGATCAATGTATATATTCCTTTAGAGGATCTAAACCACAGTATATGGTGAATTTTTGTGAAACATTTAAAGATAGCAAAAAGCTTTATTTATCAATAAATTATAGAAGTAGCAAAAACATTGTGAGTAGCTCTAAAAAAATAATATTAAATAATAAAAATAGAAACATCAAAAAAATTGAAGAGTTTCATAATAAGGATGGGATAATAAGATATTTGACTCCATATAATGAATTTATGCAAGGTGAGGAGATTGCAAATATAATCGGTAATTTTAAAGAAGGTCAATATACAGATAATGCAATATTATATAGAACTAATATGGAAGCCAGAAGTTTAATAGATACCTTCACACGAAGGAAAATACCTTTTATTCTTTTAGATAAGGGATATAACTTTTTTAATCATTTCATATCAAGGGATATAATAAGCTACCTTAAGCTAGCTATAGATATAAAGAATAAGGAGTTATTTTTAAGTGTTATAAACAAACCTTTTAGATATATAAGTAAATCTAATATAAGTTATGTAAATACTTATAAAGAAGATATTGATCCATTTCAAATACTTATAAATAAAGAAGATACTCCACCATTTCAATGTAAAAAGTTAGATGAATTAAGAAAAGAGATTTTATATTTAAATAAGATATCTTTAGGAAGTGCCATACAATATATAATTTCTAGTTTAGGGTACATAGATTACTTAAGAGAATATGCAAGTAAATATGGACAAAACTTCGAAGAACTTGAAGATATGCTAGAAGAGTTTAAAGGGGCGGCTGAAGGCTTCAAGACTATAACAGAGTTTTTAGTGCATGTACAAAATGTTGAAGAGGAGATAGAAAAGTCAAAGGGTGACAAAAATGGAGTGATTTTAAGTACAATTCATGGTGTAAAAGGGATGGAGTTTAAGAATGTCTATATTATAAATTGTGATGAAGAGACTATACCACATAAATCTTCTATAGATGAAAATATTGAAGAAGAGCGTAGACTGTTCTATGTAGCTGTGACAAGGGCTATACATAATCTTTACATATTTTCACCTAAAACTATAAGAGGTAAGTTCTATGAGCCTTCTAGATTTATTGCAGAAGGTGAATTTACCGAGGAGAGCCTTAAAGTAGAATATGGAGTTAAAAAAGGGGATTCTATATATCATAGAACTTATGCTGAAGGCATAGTTAAAGGATTAAAGGATGATAAAATAAGCATAAAGTTTAAAGATGGAGAAGAAAGATCATTTTCACTAAGAGTTTTAATGGAGAATAACTTGATAATTATTATGAAATAAAAATAAACTATTCTAACGCTTAGTTATTGAAGAATTAAAAAACTATTCGATGAAATTATAATTATTTTACCTAAATTTAGACATACTAATAATAGTTACAGTATGTATGGAGGTATAATATAATGATAAGAGGTATTATAATTTTAATGATGTTATTTAATTTTGCTGAAGTTCCATATAATTTAGAATATGAAGATAAAGTAGAAACTACTTTAAATATAAATGAATATTCATCGCCGAGAGAAGTAATAAAGATTGATGAGATATTAGAAGATAAGTCTGGAGCATTATCTGAACAAGAAAGAGAAAGTTTAATAGGACTTAAAGATAAACTCAAAAATTATCAAGTACTAAGCCAAGAAGATGTGGATTTTATAAGAGACTGTGATTTAAAAATTATTAGAACTAAATTAGGTGATGTTAAGTTTGAAGAATATTCAAAGCTTATAACAAAGAGAGCTACAAAGGAAGAATTCAATCAAGATGAAAGAATAAGACTTTTTCAATTAGAAAAAGAAATAAAAGGAATAAATTAATATTATAAATGATTATAGTATAGGAGAGGAATTTTACTCACTATACTATTTTTATTTGGAGGATAATATGGATTTAAAGAATGAAGTAATAAGCATAAAAGATGAAATTATAAAATTAAGAAGGAATTTTCATATGAATCCAGAATTAGGATTTGAAGAATATGAAACTTCAAAGTTTATTAAAGAGTATTTAGATAAAGAAGGAATAAGCTATGAAAGCTATGCTAAAACAGGGGTATGTGGAATTATTAGAGGAGATTTAGAGGAAAAGAAAGATAGGGTGATAGGTTTAAGAAGTGATATAGATGCGCTACCGATAGAAGAAAATAACAAATGTGAGTACATCTCTACTGTAAAAGGTAAAATGCATGCTTGTGGTCATGATGGACATGCTGCAATATTATTAGGCGTAGCAAAAATTTTAAATAGAAATAGAGAGTTGTTTGGTGGAACTATTAAACTTATATTTGAACCTGCAGAGGAGACTATTGGTGGAGCTAGATATATGATAGAGGAAGGTGTTTTAACAGCCCCCAATGTAGATATTATGTGTGGATTACATTTGGATGAAAATATAAATTGTGGCCAAGTTGAAGTTAAATTTGGAGCTGTAAATGCAGCATCTAATCCATTTAAGGTTGAGGTGATGGGAGTAGGTGGACATGGAGCCTATCCTTCTAGTGCGATAGACCCTATAGTAATATCAAGTAATATTATAAATGCATTGCAAAATATAGTAAGTAGAGAAGTAAATCCATTAAATTCAGCAGTGATAACAGTTGGAAGTATACATGGAGGAACTGGTGCTAATATAATTCCAGAAAAAGTTACATTAACAGGAATAATTAGAACTTTAAATAGCGAGGATAGACAGTTAGTTACAAGAAGAGTTGATGAAATAGCAAAAGGAATAGGTTTAACATTAAGAGGAAAGGTAAAAATAGAAATAGAAGAATCTTATCCTATGTTAATAAATGATAAAAACTCTGTTAATAAATTAAGGAATGCTGCAATAAAGGTCATAGGTGAAGAAAATGTATTAGAGCAAGAATATCCTCATATGGGTGTTGAAAGCTTTGCTTATTTTGCAAATGAAATACCATCAGTATTTTATTTTTTAGGGTGTAGAAATGAAGAAAAGGGAATAATTCATCCAGCTCATAGTAGTTTGTTTGACATAGATGAAGATGCCTTAATGATAGGGGTAGCTATTCAGTGTCAAATGGTGTTAGATTATTTGACAAATTGACGAAACAATATTAATCTAATAAGATGGGGAAAGTAAATTAAACACAAAAGAAGGAGTTGTTTTTTTGAAGATTGAAATAGGTGCTAATGAAGCAGGCCAAAGATTAGATAAATTTTTAAGAAAGTATTTAAAAGATGTACCATTAAGTGCAATATTTAAGGCAATGAGAAAAGGGGATATTAGAGTTAATGGTTCAAAGCAAAAAGAGAACTATAAATTAGAGATTGAAGATGTTATCGAGATTAGATATATCCAAAGTAAAAAAGAGAAAAAGGATGACAGTTTTATAAAAGTAAATGCTGGATCATTAATGATTACTTATGAAGATGATAACATAGTAGTTGTAGAAAAGTGGCCAGGAGTACTAGTTCATCCTGATCAAAAAGGAGCGGAACCATCACTTACAGATTATGTTCTTTCATATTTAAATGGAAAAGGTGATTATATTCCAGAGAAGGAAATTACATTTACCCCAGCTCCATGTAATAGATTAGATAGAAATACTTCAGGAGTAGTAATCTTCGGTAAAAACTTTGAAGCGCTAAGAGGCGTTAATGAGATGATAAGAGAAGGTAAGGTAAAGAAGTATTATCAAGCTCTTGTAAAAGGAAGAATAAAGGATGGATTATATAAAGGATATATTTCTAAGGATGAAAATGAAAATATATCTAAGGTATATGATAAACAAGTTCCTAATACAAAAGAAATAGCAATGGAAGTTAAAACGCTACAAAGTAATGGTGCATTTTCACTTCTAGAGATAGATTTAATTACTGGTAGAAGCCATCAGATAAGAGCCCATCTTTCACATTTAGGAAATCCTATTATAGGAGATTTTAAATATGGTGATAAAAAGATAAATTCATATTTTGATAATAAGTTCGGGTTAAATTATCAATTTTTATATGCGTATAAGCTAATATTTAAAGGTGGAGAAGGAAAACTTGAGTATTTAAAGAATAAGACAGTTGTAGAAGCACTTCCACCAATGTTTAAGAAGGTAAAGAACGAAGTATTTAAATTTACGATTTAGTATAAAAGGGGAAAGTTATGGAAGAGAAGTCAGTGGGACGAAGTTTTTTAATCTTATCACTAGCAGGGGTGCTAGTTAAGATATTATCAGCTGTATATATACCACTTTTAACTTTAATAATAGGTCCTGCAGGATATGGTATATATTCTAGTAGTTATAGCGCTTTTGTTTTTATATTAGCTGTAACTAGTATGGGAGCACAACCAGCTATAACTAAAGTAGTTGCTGAATTAAAAGCTTTAGGATACCATAAGGATGCTTATAATGCTATGAAAATAGCTAGAAATTATCTAGCTATTTTTGGCTTTGCATTTATGGTGATTTTTATAGCTTTTGGAGATGGTATCGCCAATGGGATGAATTCACCTTCATCGGCATTATCTTTAAAGTTTTTAGCACCTACTATATTATTATCAGCTATGCTTGCAGCATATCGTGGATATATGCAAGGTGTAGACTCAATGAAAGAAATAGCAGTTTCACAAGTTATTGAACAGGTTTTTAATGTAGCATTTAGTTTAATATTTGCATTTTTATTAAAGAATATTAGCTTAGAATGGGGTAGTGCTGGAGGAACTGTTGGTACAACCATAGGTGCATTAATTGCAATAGTGTATGTTATTTATATTTTTAATAAAAATGACTATTATACCGAAGCTATTAGAAGTAATGAAGAAGGTAAGAGAATAAGTAAAAAGAGGATAGTAAATAAGATAATACAATATGGATTACCAATAACTATGGTAGCTGCAGTTCAAAATTCAGCAGGATTAGTAGATGCAATAATAGTAAAAGGTAGGTTATTAGCAGCAGGATTCGAGCAAATAAGAGTTGATGAGTTATTCGGAACTTTAAATTATTTTAATACTTTAATCTATGTACCATTAACTATTGTTACTGCTTTATGTACAGCTATTTTCCCGAGAATAATTGCATCTTATGTTCAGAAGAATAGAAAAGAGCTTAAGAATCAAATAAGTTATTCTTATAGATTAACCTATCTAATAACTATACCAGCAGCAGTAGGGCTTGCTGTATTAAGCAAAGAGATATTTTTATTTTTACTAAATGATTCTTATGGATATCAAATGCTTGCATATGGATCTATAGTGCTTATATTTATGTCTATTACATCAATACAAAATACAATACTTCAAGGAGTTAATAAGTTGTATTTAGTACTCACTACTGCAAGTATAGGAATTTTAATAAAGTTTGTAGTTAATTTTATTTTAGTAGGAATAAAGGATGTTAATATTTTTGGAGCGGTTATAGGGTCAGTATTTGCATTTTTAATACCTGCTATAATAAATCATAAAAGAATTCAAAGGTTATTTAAAATAAGAATTCCTATAATTAGACAAGGAATGATTCCACTAATATCATCAATAATTATGGGAGTTGTGGTAGTTATATGTAAGGGACCACTTTTAAGACTAGTAAATATTTTGGAGGGTGGAAGAATTGCTATGGGGATAGTTGCTATTGTTTCAGTAGCTATAGGTGGATTAGTATATTTAATAGCAATGATTCTGCTTCAAGGATTAAGAAAAGAAGACTTAGATTTAATATCACCAAGATTATACGAAATTATGCCAAGAATTTTACGTAAAAAAATTAAATAATTTTTTTAAAGACAACTTAAACTATAAAGGATAAGTTGTCTTTTTTTATTTATTAATTCAATAGATTGTGAATAGAAAAGATAAAAAATAAACACCCTATTGTTATGGGTAAACGTAAGATGAGGTGAAAAGTAAATGGGAATTAAATTAGATAAATTAGTAGTAAAGTTTGGAGATTTTACTGCTATAAATAATGTGACTTTAGAAATTCCAAAAGGGAAGTTGATTTCATTATTAGGTCCATCTGGATCAGGAAAATCAACAACATTGTTTACTATATCAGGAATTCATAAAGTTAGTTCAGGGAAAATATATTTTGGGGATAGGGACGTAACAGGATTAGAACCAGAAAAGTTAGGAATAGGACTTGTATTTCAAAATTACGCATTATATCCTCATATGACAGTGAGAGAAAATATAATGTTTCCACTGAAGAATTTAAAGTGGGATAGGAATAAGGCTGAAGATAGAGTAATAGAAGTTGCTAAGATAGTAAAAATTGATCCTCTATTAGATAGAAAGCCGGCTCAACTATCAGGAGGTCAGCAACAAAGAGTAGCTATTGCAAGAGCAATAGCTAAAAATCCAGAAATATTGCTATTAGATGAGCCATTATCAAACTTAGATACAAAATTAAGAGTTGAAACTAGGCAGGAAATAAGAAGGATTCAACAGGAAACTGGAGTTACAGCAATATTTGTAACTCATGACCAAGAAGAAGCAATGAGTATATCAGATCAAATTGTTTTAATGAAGGATGGAGCAATTCAACAAGTATCTACTCCAAGCGAGATATACTTAAATCCAGTAAATAAGTTTGTAGCATCTTTTATAGGAAGTCCAGAGATGAATTTCATAGATGTAGATGTTTCAGATGGAGTAGCATTTTTAGATACTCATAAAATAAGTAATTTACCTGAGAATAAGAAGAAAGTCACTTTGGGGTTTAGAGCAGAGGACCTTGAATTATGTGATGATGGTCTTGAAGTAGATGTAGTAACTGTAGAAATATTAGGAAGAGAGAGATTATTAACTTTAAAGCACAGAGATAATAAATATAAAATGCTGGTTGAAAACACTTGTGATATTGCAGAAGGAGAAAAAATAAGGATAAGACCTAAAGAAGGAAAAGCTTATGTCTTTGATGTAGATAGTGAGGAGTTTTTAAAGAAATGCTAAAAAGAAATTATAAAGGGTATATTTATTTATTACCAGCATTAATAATACTAGGCATATTTGTGTTTTATCCAATAATAAATACTATCATTTTTAGTTTTGATGAAACTAAAGCAAGTGGTTTTAAATTTGGATTCGGATCTTATAAATATCTTTTTACAGATAAGAGATTTTTAACATCTTTATTTAATACTGTTATTTATGCTGCTATAGTACCAATAATATCTGTATTTATTTCATTATTACTAGCTAATACATTGGTAAATTTAAAAAATGAAAAAATAAGAGGTATGTTTCAAAGTATATACTTTCTACCTTATGTAACTTCTCTAGTTGCTATAGGAATAGTATGGTCATGGCTATTTAATAGTGAATATGGAGTAATAAATTACTTGTTAAGCTTTATAGGAATAAATCCAATAAATTGGTTAGGAAGTCCTAAATGGGCTATGCCGGCACTTATAATATTTGCAGTTTGGAAGAGCTTAGCATTTAATACTTTGATCTTAACAACTGGAATAGCATCTATTAACCCACAGTATTATCAAGCAGCCAAATTAGATCAGGCATCTAAGGGAACTATATTTAGAGAGATAACTGTTAAGTTGGTGTCTCCTATAATAGCATATACATATATGATAAGTTTAATAGCAGGATTTAAAGTTTATACAGAGGTATATGTTTTATTTGGGGGAAGAACTTTAGATGGGGCTGTATCTACAGTAGTAAGATATATAATCGATAGATTCTATGGGGATCAAGATTTTCCATTAGCTTTTGCTGCAGCCGTTGTACTGTTAATAATAATATTAACTGTAACAATGTTACAAAGGTTTGCTTCAAGAAATAAGATTCATTATTAGGAGGTGAGATAATGAATAAGAATAATTTAGGGACAGGATTAAAGTATTTATTATTAGTACTATTTGCAATAGTAACGTTATTTCCTTTTTATTGGATGATAGCATCATCGTTAAAATCATCATTTGAGGTAATTCAAACACCTCCAACATTATTTCCAAGTAAAATAATGTGGCACAATTACAATGTTGCTTTAAAGATGGCACCTTTTGCTAGATATTTCTTTAATACAATTATAGTTACTATTTTAAGTATAATTAGCACTGTAATAATAGCAATATTAACTGCATTTGCATTTTCTCATTTGGAGTTTCCAGGAAGAGATATGATATTTTCAATCTTTTTAGCTTCAATGATGATACCTGGGGAAGTTTTAATAGTTACCAATTTTAAGACTATATCTTCCTTAGGATGGATTGATACTTATCAAGCACTATTTGTGCCATATATGGCAAATGTATTGTATATTTATATGCTTAGAGAGTTTTTCTTTAAAATACCAAAACAATTATATTATGCAGCTAAAGTTGATGGAGCAAGTGATTGGAAATTTTTATGGAAAATAATAGTTCCTATGGCTAAACCATCAATTATAACTATTTGTATTTTAGTAGGTATAAATTCTTGGAATGCATTTTTATGGCCACTACTTGTAACAAATAGTGAAAGAATGAGGTTATTAGCAAATGGATTAACTGCTTTCCAATCTGATGCAGGAAATCAATATGAATTGTTAATGGCTGCATCAACAATAATTACTATGCCAATAGTGGTAGTTTATATTTTCCTACATAAAAAAATTATGAGTGGAATTTCTATTGGAGGTATTAAAGGATAAACTTTAAGAAAAACTAAGGATAAATAAAATTTAAGAGGTGAAGAAATGAATAAAAGAATTTTAGCTTCAATTTTAACAGCTACTCTAGGGATAGGGATGTTTGTTGGATGCGGTAAAAAAAATAATACTTCAGCTGAAATAATAACTGAATTAAAGTCACCTATTTCTATAGAAATGTGGCATTATTTAAATGGAAAACAAGCAGAAGTACTAGACTCAATAGTAAAAGACTTTAACGGCAATAATAATATGGGTATTACAGTAAGTGCTGTAAATCAAGGTAATATTGGAGATTTAAACAAGAAGGTTATAACAGCTTCACAATCTAACTCTTTACCAGCAATAATAAATGTATACCCAGATATAGCCACAGGATTAATAAACCAAAACAAAATAGTCGATTTAGCACCGTATGTTAATGATTCAACTATAGGAATGAAAAGTGATATAGAAAATGATTTCTATACAACATTTATAAATGAGGTATCTCAATGGACTAAAGGTTCTGTATATGGTATTCCTATGACTAAATCTACAGAAGTTTTATATGTTAATAAAACTATGTTAGAACAATTAGGATATACAATGGAAGATTTAAAAGGTCTAACAGTAGAAAAGTTAGCTGAGATATCTAAAAAATGTAAAGATGAGTTAGGAATCGTAGGATTTGGGTTTGATTCAAGTTCTAATGCATTTATTTCTACTTTAAAGATGGATAACTTAGACTTTGTAACTATTGATGGAAAAATAAATGTCGATAATGATTGGGTAAAAACATTTATGAATTATTATAAAGATGAAGTAGGTTCAGGTGACTTCCGTATTCCTGGAGAGGATAAATATCTTTCAGGGCCATTTTCAAATCAAAAGTTATTAATGTATCAAGGATCATCAGCAGGTGCAGCTCATATCAAAACAGATGGAACTTTTGAAGTTGATGTAGTAGAAGTTCCTGTATTCCAAGGAAAAAACAAAGCTGTTATTCAACAAGGAGCATCATTATTTGTAACAAGTGATGTATCTCCAGAGGCACAATTTGCAGCTTATGAATTTATTAAGTATGCAACTAATACTGAAAATACAGCTAAATTTGCAGTAGCAACAGGATATTTACCAGTTCGTAAATCAGCAGCTGATACACAAATTATGAAAGATGCATTAAATGATCCAAATGCTTTATTTACAAAGATTTATCCAGTAGCACAAAGTAGTTTAGAATATGCATACTTTACTCCAGCAGTAAATAATGCACAATCAGCTAGGGAAATAATCCAAGAAAAATATGATGCATATGTAACTGGTAGTATAAAAGATATAGATACATTTATAAAGGATACAACATCACAAGTTGAAACTTCAATACAACGTCAATAAAAAACAAAGCTAAATAGACGGCATAAAAATCAGAATAACCGTAATAAGTTATTCTGATTTTATTTTATGAAAAAATATAACAGGATTTTCCGTTCTTTTTTGCTTTATACATAGCTTTATCTGCAATCTCTACTAATTCCGATATATTTAAGTTCTTATTAGAAGATAAATCAATAATGCCTGTTGAGAATGATAGAAGCCTATCTTCAGGTATAGACACATCTCTACCTAATAATGCTGATATTTCTGATTTAAAGCCATATTTCATATAAAGTTCTTCATAAATACTTTTGATTAGAGTAGTACAGTTGTTTTTATTAGAATTACTCAGAAAAAGTATAAATTCATCACCACCATAACGAATAGCCATGTTAGTGGAGGTGATCTTTAATTTTAATATATTTGCAAATAGTTTTAAAACGTTATCACCAATTTTATGACCGAAGGTGTCATTATAGAATTTAAAATTATCTAAATCTATATATATTAAAAAGTGATGATCAAATGAAAAATCAGATTTATCATTATTTATAAATGAAGAAATATTATTATAAAATCCTTGTCTATTATATAAGCCTGTTAAAACATCTGTATTTGCAGCAGATAATAGTTTTTCTTGTCCTTTTATTCGTTGAGTTGTTTCAAAAAGTTGTTTAATTGCAATGTTAAGGATTCTTATATTATCTGAGTTTATAATAATTTCGCTACTTAATATATCTTTAGATATTTTAGTTATACCTAAGAAAAAGCATTTAATCTCATTATCCTTAGTTATCGGAATATATACTAAGGAATAGATTTCAATATTAAGAATACTTCCTATTTTATCTAAAATAGCATAATTAGAATCTTTTCTAGAGCTAATAAAGGAGGTATTAATATTATCAAATGAATTTTCAAGTTGAATTAATTTTTCCTTTGAAATAGTTATTTCTTCAGATAACTTGATAAAAGTATCGTTGTAGTCATCTAAAGATATTAATATTGTATGATCTAATGCAAAACGATTTTCAATCAACTGTAATGAAAGCTTTTTTACTGTCTTTATATTATCTGATGAGCTTAAGTTTTCTTGAAAAAGATTTAAAAAGTTAATTTCAGATATTTTTGAGTTAAGATTATCTATATTAGCTTGTTGTCTTGCTGCTTCAACAACCCACTGTAAATGGGTTGTACTATTTTTTAAAAAGAGATTTGGAGTATTATTATTTCTTAATAAATCAAGATAGAAACTATAGTTATTTTTAATGCAGAAATCTATTGCATTAGTTTTTATTTTTTTAGCATCATCAGTATATTCTAAGCCAATTAATAAAGAGCAATATTCATGAGAAAATTTAGGATATAAACATTTTAATGACCCTTCTATTCGATTTAAGTAAATTTCAGCTTTTTTGAAATATTTTCTAGCATCTAAAAAGTTGCCTTCAGATTTAAGTAATAAGCCTTGCAAAAAGTTATACAAAAAAAATTCATCATCATCTTCTTCTAGATATTTTCTTTTAATAGGGGTATCTATTGGTGTCATCTTAGATAATAATGAAAATAACCTATAATAATTGCCTAAATAATAATTATTTAAACCTATAATTCCATAAATTCTAGAAAGAGTGCTTAAACGAAGTCTATCGATTTTTAGTTCATTCACAATTGAAAGAAAAATATTAAAACAATTTTCAGCATTTTTGTAATTGCAAGCTAAAAGAGAGTTTAAACCTAAGTTTATTAATGTCATACATATCTCATCAAAATTCCAACTAGACTTTAAATTTTTTAAAGCCTTATCATAATATATATTAGCATTTTTATAATCTCCACTAGTTAAATAATAATAGCCAATTCCGTTGTATGTCTGAGCTAATCTAAAGTAATCTTTCATTTGAATAAGAAGATCTTCAACCTTTTTATAAAACTGAATACTAATATTGTAATATCCTCTAACAGCATAAACTAAAGCTGTTTTTAAATGAGCTGAAATAATACAGTTTTGATTATCTAATTCTGTTGCTAAGTGATGACCTTGATTGTAATAAGTTATTTTCTCATCATCAGGGCTAGCATAAGAGATTCCGTTATAAGTATGAGTTAAAAAGTATGAAAGCATATTTTTTTTATTATATTTAGCAGCTAACCAAATAAAATCTTCTTCAAAGTTATAGTGGCTGATGGTTGTTCTATATTTAGCTTTTTCATTTATTAAAAATATAAGAAAAAAAGAATTTATTATTAAAGGTTCGTTGTTAAGTTTAAGTGCTAATTTGTAGCTTTGATTAGCTAAATTTTCAGCTATAGTATATTTACCTTTAATAATAAATAACATTGATAATTTCTGAGTGGCAAGTATTCTTATATATGTACTATCAATATCTAAGCCTATGTTAAGTAGACTTTCATAGTATTCCTGAGCTGTATCAAAGTCACTAAGAAAAAAATAGCTATCTCCTAAATAAGAAATCACTTCAGAGAAATCTAGTAAAGGAGAATTTTTAAGTTTTAGTAGATTATAATAGTTTTTATAAGATTCAATAGCTTCTTCTAATGCAAATAAGTTGAAAAAGTTATGTGCATATTCTATGGTTATTGAAAACTCATCTGAAGGTTTAAAATTTAAGTCAAGCTTTGTACTATGAGTTTTATTAGTTTCTATAATTAAGCTTTTAAGCTGAAGCATTTGGATTAAATTATCAAATTCAATTTGATAATCTGAGTTATAGTAATTATAGTCATCAATAGAAGCTACTATTTTAAAGTTTGACTTTAATTGATTAGATAAAATCCATTTAATCCATAAGATTGTTGAGTAATTTGCTAAATTGAGATTATCTAGAAAAATAATTAATGTTCTATCTTTACTAATGTAATTTAATATATTAAATAAGCCTAAATAAAGCCTGTTTTTTTCATAATGATAATCACAATGTAATACCTCTTCGTTTCGATTAGTTTGTCCATTAATTAGATAATTTTTTAGAAGCTCCTTATGAGATGGATATATATTTATATCGCTGAAAACTTCATCAATGATATCTTCACTAAAGAGATATTTTTTTACTAGTGATATTATAGGATCATAAGGTTCTGACAAAGAGGAAGAGGAATAATTTTTGTAAAAATAGTTATGATTACTTTCGTTTAAGTTCTTCTCTTTATAAAGTTTTTCTAAAGCATCTCTATTAGCTGTTTTTAATAAAAATACACTTGATGTATTTTTTTCAATTTCATTCAGAAGTAATGAGTATAAATTACTATTTAAAGAGATCATTTAATATCCTCCTTATCAAAATATAGGTTCAATATTATTTAAAAAATGGGAATTTGTACTTATATTTTACCATATCGTTTACAATAATCAAAGATTTAACAAAATTATAAAAAATGAGCTAAAATTAGATTTTTTTCTAATCTTAGCTCATTCTAATTTTATCAAGAAAACTTCCTATTACAGCATCATATTTATTTGGATTTGAGATTAAAGCATCTGCATGTTTAGCGTCTTTAGCAATATATATGTCTCTAATACCAGTAGTTTTTGAATTGAATAAGTCATAAACCATATAGGTAGGTACATAATCATCTTTATCTCCATGAATAAATAATATAGGTATATCAATATCTTTTATAAAGGTTATTGGAGAAGCAGATTTAAAGTTCCAACTATATTTAAATTTCATAAGAATATCAGCTATATACAATAGGGGTATGAAGTTTATTTTATAATCTTCTTTAAGTCTATGTCTAAATAAATCAAAAACATCTGAGTAGCCACAATCTTCAATACAGAAATCTATTCTTTTATCTATAGAGCAATATTGCAGTACAGTTGCAGCACCCATTGATTCGCCTAATACGCCTAGAGATATATCATCTCCCAGTTTGTTGAAGATATAATTAGCACAAGTTTTAAGGTCAAATTTTTCAAAATATCCCATTGAGGTATAGTCACCGCCACTTAATCCATGATTTCTATGGTCATACATAAAAATTGAAAAACCACGATTATAAAATGGTTTTATATATTTAACAGAGTAATTTATATTTACTGTAATACCATGACATAGTATTATACATTTATTTGAGTTAGAGTTTGGAATAAAAATACCTTTAATATCATAACCATAATCAGATTTTAAGGTTATTTCTTCTTTTTTTAAGCTGTTATAAAAATCTTCAAGATTAAGTTTCTTAATTTGATTTTCATAACCATCTTCATAACTTTTCTTTTTAGGATAAACTACTATTTTGCATAATTTATTGGCATAACCTATCAAAAGAAAAAGAATAATAATAATCAAACTTATAATAATAAAAGCAATCATAGATGTCTCCTTTAAAATATTAATAAATACATTTTAGCATATAAGATTTAGGACATGTAAATTAAAAATATAAATATAGGATTATAAGATTCAGTAAAAAATAAAAAACCAGCATTTGCTGGGTTTTTTATAAAATCTTAATTATTAACTATATTAGTCTTCATCTATTCCAAAGCCGCTAAAGTATGCAAATAGCCCAAAGGTTAATAGAATAATTATTATATTTTTAGCTATGAATAAGTCACGTAGTATTGTATTAGTTAACAGTCTTAGAACAAGGTAACTTAATAAACCTATAAGTGAAAAAATTATAATATTTATAGAGGATAATGATATATCAATATGTTTTTTAACTTCATGTAAGTTAATTACTAAGCTTATTATAGAAGTAATAAATATTGTTATAGCTGTTGAAAATACATTTATGATTTTAATTCCTGTAAGTATATATAAAGAAATAAGTTCTATAGAAGAAATAATTAGAGAATTTCTTAATATTATTCCTTGCCTATTTAAGCCATTTAGAATTCCAAACATTGTATTAGAAGTAAAATATATAGGAGCAGATAAAGCACAAACCTTAATATATAAGCCTAAATCATCTCTATCATAAAACATTTTTCCTAAAGAATCAGGAATAATTAAACATATTATACAAGTAGCGATACCAAGTAAAAATGCAATTTTTAAAACCTTACGTATTCTAACAGATGCATTATAATATTCACCTTTACTTAAAGTTTCTGAAAGGTCAGGCATTAAAAGCATATTAATGGAGCTAACTACGATAAGTGGAAAAGTTACTATTGTTAACGCCATTCCATTAAATTTACCAATCATTCCAATAGCAGTGGAATATTCAAAACCAAGGGATACAAGTCTTCGTGGCACAACTAAAGTAGACATAGTTGAAAATATATTTCCCATAAATCCATTTAAACATAGAGGTAATGAGACTACTAAAACATTAAAAAGTAATTGAGCTTTTCTTTCAGTCTTTTCATAAGATGGAGGAATTTTTTTTATTAAATGTTTGTAATAAGCATAAAGCAATAATAGGCTTTGAAGTTCACCAATAGCTAAAGAGACATAAGCAAGTGTAACTAATGATGATAGTGTATTAGCTTTAAATATAAATATTAGCAATGCTATTGTTATTATTCTCATAGCTTTTTCTAAGATATCAATAAATGCTGGCATAGTAATTTTAGATGTTCCATAAAAATAGCCTTTTAGTATATTAGATAATGCTATAAATACCATTGCAGGACATGTCACTCTTATAGCATTTAAGGTTCTCATATCCTTAACCCCGTATTCACTTATGTATGGAGCTACTATAAAAACTAAAATACCTATTACTATTGACCAAATAATATTAAAAAAGGCTACAGTATTTATAGTCTTAAAAAGATTATTATATTGTTTTTTAGAAGTATATATAGCGGCTCTTTGAGAAATTGCAGCTATAATTCCAGCTGTCATAAGACAGATAAATAGATTGTAGATAGGCATTACTAGTCCATAAAGTCCTATTCCTTCTGGTCCTATTAATTTTGATAGGTATATAGAGAAGATAAATCCTAAGATACCTGTTGTGATATTTGCTGCTGTTAAAAAAAACGAATTTTTAAAGAAATTATCTTTTTCCAATTAATTCACCTCTTTGATTTACATTAAACGAAACCCAAAATCTAAGATATATTAGATTGAACTTATCTCTGTAGAGAAATATGAATACTGTGTTTCCTTAATACATATTCTGGAAAACTAATAATTATGTTATATATAAAGTTTTCTTTAAATATAAAAATCATTAATAATAAACATAATATTATGAATATTATTACAATAACTGGAAAATATATATTATATTGTGATAAAATTAACGTATAGTAAATTAATAAAATGAAGGGAGGAAAAAGTATGTGTATTTCTAATGTAAGCAAAGAGAAATTTAAAGAGTTAGGAGATTATATCGACAAAAATGATTTAAGGGAGAATGACTTAATAGCAGTACTTCATAAAGCTCAAGAATTATTTGGATACTTAGGAGAAGAGGTACAATTATTTGTATCAGAAAAGTTAGAGGTGCCAGTATCAAAAGTTTATGGAGTAATAACATTTTATTCATTTTTTACTACTGAGCCTAAAGGTAAATATGTAATAAACGTATGTGCTGGGACAGCTTGCTTTGTAAGAGGTGCTGGAGAAATAATAGATGAGTTTAAAAAGTACTTAAGTATTGAAGTAGGTGAAACTACAGAGGATGGATTATTTACCTTAGATACATTAAGGTGTGTAGGGGCTTGTGGACTTGCACCAGTAGTTATGGTGAATAATAGAGTTTATGGACATTTTACTAAGAAAAATGTTGAAGAAGTTATAAACGAGCATAAACGTTTGGAGGTGTAATATGAGAAGAATATCATCTTATGAGGAGTTATTAGACAAAGCTGAAAAATATAAAAAGTATATAAGTTTAAGAGTAGATAAAAGTTGTGTGAACGAAAATGGAGAAAAACATATACTTATTTGTGGAGGAACAGGGTGTAAATCTGCGAATGCAGACAAAATATTAAGTGAATTAAATAGAAGTATTGAAAAATATGGCTTACAAGATAAAGTGAAAGTAATTATGGCAGGGTGTTTTGGATTTTGTGCAAAAGGGCCTATAGTAAAGATAGAACCAGATGATACTTTTTATATTCAAGTTACTCCAGAAGATGCAGAAGATATTATTAAAAATCATATTGTCTATGGAAACGTTGTAGAAAGATTGCTATTTACAGACCCAAGCGATAATTCAAAAATAAAATCTCAGCATAATATCCCTTTTTATAAAAAGCAAATGAGAATAGCATTAAGAAATTGTGGTGTAATAGATCCGGAAAATATAAAAGAGTATATTGCAGCAGACGGATATAAAGCTTTAGGAAATGTACTTAAAAACTATGAGCCTATTGAGGTAATTAACGAAATAACTAAATCAGGACTTAGAGGAAGAGGGGGTGGAGGATTCCCAACAGGAGTTAAATGGAAATTTGCTCGTGAGAGTAAAAGTGATGTTAAGTATATTATTTGCAATGCAGATGAGGGTGACCCAGGAGCATTCATGGACAGATCAATACTAGAAGGGGATCCACACTCTGTTTTAGAGGCTATGGCAATAGCAGGATATTCAATAGGTGCTTCAAATGGATATATTTATATTAGAGCAGAATATCCTTTAGCAGTAAGTAGATTGTTAGTTGCAATAAAGCAAGCAAAAGAAGCTGGACTTTTAGGAGAAAATATTTTGAATTCGGGATTTAATTTTGATATTGAAATTAAATATGGAGCTGGAGCATTTGTGTGCGGTGAAGAAACAGCTCTTATAAAGTCAATTGAAGGTTCAAGGGGTGAACCAACTAATAAACCACCATTTCCAGCAGTTTCAGGATTATGGAGTAAGCCAACTTCAGTTAATAACGTAGAAACTTTTGCCAATATTCCTGCAATATTAAATAAAGGTGCAGACTGGTATAGTTCTATAGGAACAGAAAAATCAAAGGGAACTAAGGTTTTCGCTTTGGCTGGAAAGATTAATAATGTTGGGCTTGTTGAAGTTCCTATGGGAATTACATTAAGAGAAATAATATATGAAATAGGTGAAGGCGTAAAAGATGGTAAGAAGTTAAAAGCTGTTCAAACTGGTGGACCATCAGGAGGTTGTATTCCTGTTGAATTACTAGACGTGCCAATAGATTATGATTCTTTATTAAAGATTGGGTCTATGATGGGTTCTGGTGGAATGATTGTTATGGATGAAGATAACTGTATGGTTGATATAGCTAAGTTCTATATGGAATTTATAGTTGATGAAAGCTGTGGAAAATGTACACCTTGTAGAGTAGGTTGTAAAAGGTTACTTGAAATGTTACAGAAAATAACTGAAGGAAAGGCTACATTAGTAGATCTAAAAAAACTTCAAGTTTTATCTGAATCAATAAAAGATACAGCACTTTGTGGACTAGGGCAAACAGCTGCAAATCCTATAATATCAACTATGAAGTATTTCATGGATGAGTACGAAGCTCATGTTAAAGAGCATAAGTGTTATTCAGGAATTTGTAAGAAGCTATTAAAATATAGAATTACAGATAAGTGTTTTGGATGTACTAAGTGTGCAAAGGGATGTCCATCTGGTTGTATAAAAGGTAAACCAAGAGAAAAACATGTTATAGATCAAAGTAAATGTATTAAATGTGGTGCTTGTGAAGCTATATGTCCATTTAAGGCAATAGTTAGAGAATAGGAGGTGTTAGTATGAATATGGTATCAGTTAATATTAATGGGAAGAATATTTTAGTAGAAGACGGCTCTATGATATTAAAGGTTGCAGAGCAAATGAATATAGAAATACCAACACTTTGTCATATGTATATGCAAGATGGTAAAAGTGAGAATTGTAAGGGTACTTGTAGAGTTTGCGTTGTAGAAGTTGAAGGTAGAAAAAATTTAGCTCCTGCATGTTCAACTCCAGTTTTTGATGGAATGGTAATAAAGACAAATACACCAAGGGCAATTCAAGCAAGAAGAAATATCGTAGGGTTATTACTTTCAAATCATCCAATGGACTGTTTAAAGTGTGAAAAAAATCTAAAATGTGAACTTCAAAAGATGGCTGCAGATTTAGGAGTATATGAAATAAAATATGAAGGTGAAAGAAATACTTATGGAAGAGATTATTCTTCACCTGCAATAGTAAAAGATATGGAGAAATGTATATTATGTAGAAGATGTGTAACGGTATGTAATGATATACAAAAAGTTCATGCATTAACACCTATAGATAGGGGATTTGATACAACTATATCTACATTCTTTTCCAAACCATTAAGTGAAACTGAATGTACCTATTGTGGGCAATGTGTCTCAGTGTGTCCAACAGGAGCTTTAAGAGAAGTTTATGACTATGATAGGGTATGGGAAGCATTAAGCGATGCAGATAAATATGTTGTTGTTAGTACGGCGCCAGCAGTAAGAGCGGCTTTAGGTGAAGAATTTGGAATAAAGCCAGGAACATCTGTAACAAAGCTTATGGTTGGAGCATTAAAGGCATTAGGATTTAAAAAGGTTTTTGATACAGACTTTGCAGCGGATTTAACTATAATGGAAGAAGCAAAAGAATTTATTGAAAGAGTAACTAAAGGTGAAAATTTGCCTATGATTACTAGTTGTTGTCCGGGATGGATAAACTTTATAGAAAAAAATTATCCAGAACATTTAAATTTACCATCAACATGTAAATCACCTCAGCAAATGTTTGGAGCTATAGCTAAAACGTATTTAGCAGAAAAGTTAGGGGTTCCAGTAGAAAAAATAGTTGTAGTATCAGTTATGCCTTGCACTGCTAAAAAATATGAAGCCTCTAGAGAAGAGATGGGAAGAGATGGGATACAAGATATTGATATAGTTATCACTACTAGAGAATTAGCTAAGATGATAAAAGAAGCTGGAATGGATCTTAGAAATATGAAGGAAGAGGATTTTGATAATCCTTTAGGAGAGTCTACAGGGGCTGGAGTTATTTTTGGTACTTCAGGAGGGGTAATGGAAGCTGCCCTAAGAACTGCATATGAATGGATAACTGGAGATGAGTTATATAGAATAGAATTTGAAAATATTAGAGGTTTAGATGGAATTAAGGAAGCTAAGATAAAGGTTGGAGATAAAAATGTTAGTATAGTTGTAGTTAATTCTTTAGGCAATGCTAAAAAAATAATGGATGACATTGATGAGGGACATAATAAGTATGACTTCATAGAAATTATGGCATGTCCTGGTGGATGTATAGACGGAGGTGGGCAACCGTTTATTAGAGCAGATATAGATATCTTAGAAAAGAGAATGGAAGTTTTATACAATGAGGATAAAGATAAGAAGCTAAGAAAATCGCACGAAAATCCTGAAATATTAAGGCTTTATGATGAGTATTTAGGTAAACCAAATAGTAAAAAAGCTCATGAGCTTTTGCATACTCATTATAAAGATAAAAGTAAATAAAAGAAAAACAAAAAAAGAAACTGTTTATTAATAGGCAGTTTCTTTTTTGTTAAGTCAAATAAATTATAGTGAAAATTAAGTAATAATTTATATAGGTAACTAAATATAAATTAATTAGAGAGGGAGTGAATTATTATGAAAAGATTTTTGAAGTTTTTAGCATTTTCTATACTAGTTGTATCAATATCTTTTGGAGTCTACGAAATAAATAATAAATATACTATAGACATAATAAATAAAAATATTGAATGGAGCATAAATCATAAAGGAATAAAAGATGCAAAAAGTTTTGAGTTTGATGAGGCTGGCAATTTATACATAGCATTTAGTGATTCTCTTAAAATTATAAAGGAAGATAACAAAGAAGAAACTTTAATAAAAAGAAAAGATTTTAATATCTACGATATGGTAATCTATAAAAATGAAATAATACTTGCAACAGGTAGAGATATAGTTAAGTATAATTATGAAAATGATGAAATAGTAGAGCTTATAAAAGATTTACCTAATTTAGGAGAAAATAAGTATACTAAATTATTAGTAAAAGATGAGAAACTTTATATAACTATAGGAACAAACACAAACTCTGGAATATTAGATAAAGATAGCACAGAATGTGATGTACCATCATTTGAATGGATTCTTACAGGTAAGAACTATGGAGCAAATAACACAGGAGCTTTTGTTGAATATGGAATACAAAACAAAAGTGGTGAAAAAATAAAAGAGGGTATAATTAGCAACGGAAGTATTATATCTTATGACTTATCTTCTGGAAAGGTAAGCACCTTTGCCACTGGGATTAGAAATGTTGAAGGAATAGATTTTAATAATAATGGGAACATAGTTGCTATTGTTGGTGGTATGGAAGATGAAGGAAGTAGGGCTGTTAAAGATGATAAAGACTATATATATGAAATAAAGGAAAATGCTTGGTATGGATGGCCAGATTATAGTGGAGGGGATCCAATTAATTCACCAAGATTTTCAGATAACGAAAATAAATTAGAGGCAGTTATAAGCAATCCTCCTACTAAAACACCTTATGGACCAACTTATCAACATTATAATTTATCTTCTTTAAAAGGATTAGCTGTAGATAGAAATGGAGATGTTTTAGGAGAAGATGTAATAGTTTTTGCTGATAATAAGGAGAATTATCTATACTCTTTAGGAAAAAATAATGTAGCTAATAAAATTGTTGATTTAGGGGATAATAGCAAAATCGAGGTTATTAAATGCTATAAGGATGGTATATATGTTTTAGATAGTAAAGTTGGATTTTTATATAAGTTAGAAAGTAAAGTTAATACTACTATATTTAATTTGCCGTTAATAATATGGGGATTTGTAGTAATATTCGTTGTAACATTAATAATAACTGAAGTAATAAAATACAATAAGAAGATAAGAAGAACTGGCAAATAATGCTGGTTCTTTTTATCTATAAAATACAGAATAAAGTAAATCCTAGCTTTAGATTTTCACTTATAGTAAAATTATTTTAAAGGGGATGAGAAATTATGGGTAAAACAATAATATTAAATTTATCTAATGTGATTTTAGAAGGAGATATTTTAGATGTTGGTGAAAGTTATGGAGTAATATATAATCTGTCTAAAGAAGCTTTTGATGAATTAGCTATAGATTATATAGAAGATGATAATAAAGAAATATTATTATCGGAAGGGTATGATACATGTACAATATTCTTTTATCTAAGCAATATATGGAGAGAAGGTGGGAAAGCTAAACTTATTGACGATGTAACTAGATTCGTTAAAAAAGGTGGAAGTGTTTATATATGGGATATTAATAAAGATATAGGAAAGGTCTTTAATAATAAAATAAGAGCTGTGTTACCATCTAAAAATGTTAAAGAGTTTGATTTTAAAAACCTAAATATAATGTCAAAGTCTAACTTAGAAGACACAAAAAAGTTGTTAGAGTCTAATTACAAGATTACAGAAGAAAAAATATGGGAAGATATTTACTTTGTAAAAGGTGAAAAACTATAACCAGTGAGAAAGAAAGGAAGAAGAAATATGAAGATTTTACTTACAGCTATAAACTCAAAGTTTATTCATAGCAATTTAGCTGTTAGATACCTAAAAGCATTTACGGATGATTTATCTTATGAGTGTTCTATAAGGGAGTTTTCTATAAATGATAGAGAAGAGAAGATATTAGAAGAGATAATTAAAGAAAAGCCTAATGTAGTAGCATTTTCAACTTATATATGGAATATAGAGATGATTACTAGACTATCTAACTTAATAAAAATGGTAGATAAGAATATAGAAATTCTTTATGGAGGACCAGAAGTATCTTATGATAGTTTTAATATATTAAAGGAGCTAAATGGAGATTATATAATCCAAGGAGAAGGGGAAAAAACATATAGAGAGTTTGTAGAGTACAAGTTAGGAGAGAAGAAATTAGAATCTATTAGAGGATTATATTTTAAAAAATGTAATGATGTAATATTTAACGGAAATAGGCCGCTTATGAATATGGATGAAATAGTATTCCCCTATAAAGAAGATGAAAACTTAGACAATAAGATAGTTTACTATGAAGCATCTAGAGGATGCCCATTTAATTGTAAATATTGTTTATCATCTACTACTCATGGAGTTAGATTCTTGGATATAGAAAGAGTAAAAAAAGAGTTGCAATTTTTTATAGACAAAAAAGTAAGATTAGTAAAATTTGTTGATAGAACTTTTAATTGTAATTTTAAATTTTCCACAGCTATATGGGAGTTTTTAATTAATAGTGATACAAAAACTCAATTCCATTTTGAAATTTCTGCGGATATATTAAAGCCACAGGAGTTAGAGATTTTAAGAAAAGCTCCAAAAGATAGGTTCCAATTTGAGGTTGGAGTTCAAACTACTAACGATGATGTATTGAGACAAATCAATAGATTTGTAAACTTTAGTGATATAAAAGAAAAAGTACTAGAGCTACTAGCTATAAAAAATATAAAACAACATTTAGATTTAATAGCAGGTCTTCCTGGAGAAGATTATAAATCTTTTAAAAAATCATTTAATGACGTATATAGTATAGGGCCAGAAGAGATTCAGTTAGGTTTCTTAAAGCTACTTAGAGGTTCTTCTATGAGGGAAGAAGCTGAACTTTATGATATGAAATATTCACCATATCCACCTTATGAGATTCTTTCTACAAAAGATATTTCATATGATGAATTATTGGTGCTTAAAAAAGTAGAACATATGGTTGATAAATATTATAATTCACAAAAATTTAATAATGTAATTAAATTCTTTATAGATAAGTTTGAAACACCTTTTGATTTTTTCTTAAGTCTAGGAGAATTTTTTGAAATGAAAGATTATTTTAATAGAAATATAGGTAATAGCGAATACTATAAAGTGTTCCTAGAGTTTAATGAAAAAGTGTTAAAAAGTGATAATTCTATTTTAAGAGATATAATTAAATATGATTATCTAACTTTTAATAAAAGAAGAGGTATGCCTGAATTTTTAGAAAGTAGGATGACTAAGGAGGAGGAAATAGAAATAAAAAATAAGCTAAGAGAATATTATTCATTTAAAGAAAACTATATTGAAAGCTTCTGCATAGATATAAAAGAATTTATAAATAATAACACAATAATTAACAAAAATACTTATTATTTATTTGGATATAATGGTGGAAGTGTTGAAATAACAGATAAAATATCGTAGTTTAGCGATAAAAAACAGAGTACAAATCGTTTACTTATTATGTAATTTGAAGAATTATAATAATTTCTTTACAAAAGATTAGTTGAATAATAAGGAAAAGAGTGTATAATTATAAATATTAAAAAGTAATTAATACTATATAAAGTATTAATATTTATATCATTAAAAGTTAATAAAAGGTGGTGATATTTTGGCGATAGAAGCAATTAAGGAAATTAAGAATGCTGAACAAAAAGCTGATGAAATGATTAATGAAGCTAAGAAAAATGCATCAGAAATGATTCAAAAAGCTAAAAGTGAAGCTGATTCTAAGTATAATGAAATTCTAAAAGAAGCAAGGGAAAAAGCTAATGAGATAATAAATCTTGCTACTGAAGAAGGAAATTCAGAAGCTAAGCCTATATTAGAAAAAGGTGCAGAAGAGGTTAATGCTATTAAAAATATAGCTAATGATGTTAAAGAAAATGCTGTAAATATAGTTGTTGAGAGGATAGTGAAGAGTTATGGCAATAGTTAAGATGAATAAATTCACTTTGCTAACTTTTAAATCGCATAAGGAAGAACTTCTTCGTAAACTACAGGAATTTTCAAAGGTTGAATTTATAAATTTACAAGATGAAAATATCTTAGAGAAAAATGAGGAGTTACAAGATCTTGCAAAGGATGAGATTAGTCCTGAGAGTGCAGAGTTAGAGGAAAATTTATCAAAAGCTAAATCCGCTCTTGAATTCTTAAATAGCTATATGCCTAAAAGGTCTGGAATTAAGGCTTTTGAAGATGATAAAGAGTATTTGACTATCGATGAGTTAGACAAAAAAGTAGAATCATCTAATTGGCTTAATATTTATACTAAGGTGAAGGAACAGGAAGAGAAGCTAACGTCTCTAGAAAATATAATAGTTAAGCTTCAAGGAGAAATAGAGGTATTAACTCCATGGCAACCACTTGATACAACCTTCAAAGCTTTAGAAGAATTAAAAAAGACATCTTACTTTTTAGGTAGTATTGCAAAACAATATGAAGAAAAGTTAATGGAAGAGTTACAAGATTCATATGTTGAGATAATATCTAGAAATTCAAATGGTACTAATATATTAGTAATAACCAATAAGGATAAGGAAGATGAAGTATTAGCTACTATTAGAGGATATGGATTTAGCCCATTTAAAACAGAACATAAGGATAGTCCGCAAAAATTAGTTATGGATTATACTGCAGAAATTGAAAAAATAAGATCTGATATCTTCTTCGTAAAGGAAGAAATAGCTTCTTTAGAGGAAGAGTATAAGATATTAAGGTTAGTATATGATTATTATTCTAACAAGTTAGGTAGAAAAACTGTATCAACAAACTTCCTAAAAACAAATAACACTATTACAATTCAAGGATGGTGTTCAATTGAGGATAATGAAACTTTAAAAAAGATATGTAATGAAGAGTTAAAAGATGATTATTATATAACTTTTGAAGATGTAAAAGAAGAAGAAATTGATGATGTTCCTATAAAGCTTAGCAATCATAAGTTAAGTAGAACATTTGAATCTGTTACAGAAATGTATAGTTATCCAAAATATAATGAAGTGGACCCAACACCATTACTTGTGCCTTTCTACCTTGTATTCTTTGGAATGATGGTAGCAGATGCTGGATATGGCCTTGTAATGCTAATAGCATCATTTTGTGCAATGAAATTTATAAAGCTTACAAAGAAAAATGAAGATTTTGCAAGATTCTTTTTCTATTTAAGTTTTCCAACTATATTTTTTGGTTTTATCTATGGATCATTCTTTGGTGATGCAGTGAAAATACCAGGACTTATAGATCCTTCAAGGGATATTAATACAATACTTGGGATGTCAATAGTCCTAGGAGTAATTCAAATATTCTTTGGACTTGGAATAAAAGCATTTGTTCTTATAAAAGCTGGTAAGAAGAGGGATGCATTCTATGATGTAGGTGCATGGCTTATAACTTTAATATCAATAGGACTATTAGCAGGAAGCATTATGCTTAAATGGCCGCCAATTATGAAATATGTAAGTATAGGTGGATTAATACTTGGTTCTGTAGTTATAGTTTTAACTGGTGGTAGAACAGAAAAAACTAAGGGAGCACAAATAGGTCAAGGACTTTATGCATTATATGGAATTACTGGTTATGTATCAGACTTAGTTTCATATACAAGACTTATGGCGTTAGGTTTAGCTGGTGGAAGTATTGCAGGAGCATTAAATATGCTTATTGCACAATTACCACAAGGAATAGTAGCAATAATAATAGGACCAATAATTTTTGTTTTAGCTCATGTATTTAATCTTTTATTAGGATTATTAGGAGCTTATGTTCATACAGCAAGATTACAATATGTAGAATACTTCTCAAAGTTCTACGAAGGTGGAGGAAAACCATTTACTCCATTTAAATCATCAGAAAAATATATTAATTTAAAGAATAATTAGGAGGAATAAAAAATGAATAATATGACATGGATACAATTTTTAATGGAAAATGGTGGAGGAATAATTTTTGCAGCATTAGGTATTGCTTTAGCTGTTGGATTATCAGGAATAGGTTCAGCAAAAGGTGTTGGATTAGTAGGGGAAGCAGCTACAGGGCTTGTAACAGAAGAGCCAGAAAAGTTTGGTAAAGCATTAGTTCTAGAATTATTACCAGGTACACAAGGTCTATATGGATTCGTTGTTGGATTTTTAGCATTTACTAAATTATCAGCAGGTATGACACTTTCTCAAGGATTATATATTTTTGGAGCTTGCCTTCCAATTGCTTTAGCAGGATATTTCTCAGCTATAGCTCAAGGTAGAGTTGCTGCTGCTGGTATTCAAATATTAGCTAAGAGACCAGAACATAACACTAAAGGTATTATATTATCAGCTATGGTTGAAACATATGCATTATTAGGATTCGTTATTTCATTTATGTTAGTTATGAAAACATTCTAGGATTGGAGATAGAAAGCTATGTCAGATGTGAAGAATATTACTTCTAAGATCCTGAAGGACGCTGAAGTAGAAAGGGATAGTATTTTAGCTGCTTCAGAGGATGAGAAGAATAAAATAATCTCTAAAAGAGTTAATGGTGCCAAAGCCTTAGAAAGTGAAATATTATCTAAGGCAGAGCAAGAAGGAAAGTCTAAAAAAGATAGAATAATTTCTTCAGCAAAATTAAAAGTAAGGAATGATAAGCTAGCTCAAAAGCAATCAGTAATAGATGGCGTTTTTGATGAAGCTTTAAATAAATTATGTACACTATCTGAAGATGAATTAAGTAACTTTATTAGAAGAAGCATTCTATCAATGGATTTAGAAGGTGATGAGAACTTAGTTTTAAACCATGAAGGGTTAAAAGTGATTGGCTTAGAATTTATGGATTCATTAAATGCTGACCTAAAGGATAAAGGACTTAAGGGTGAAATAAGACTTCTTAAAAAAGAAGGAAGTTTTAGAGGTGGATTTATATTAGAAAAAAATGGTATAGAAATTAATAACACATACGAAGCTTTAATAAGCTCATTAAGAGATGAATTAGAATTTGAAGTTGCAAAGGTGTTATTTAGTTAAGGAGGGTAACTATGGATGTAATGCAGTTTACTCAAGCTCTTTCAAGAATTTGGGTATTTGAAACTAGACTCCTTGATAGAACTAAAATTGAAAGAATGATCGAAGCACCTTCAGCAGAAGAAGCTTTAAAGATTCTTAATGAAACGGAATATTCTAATATATTAAGTAAAGCAAAAAGAGTTAATGATTACGAAAATATTTTATCTTATGAATTAAAGAGAGTTTACGAATTAATGTATGAACTTTGTCCAGTTAAAGACGTAGTAGATTTAATGAGTGTAAAATATAGATATCATAACTTAAAAGTATTACTAAAAGGAAAGTTTCTTTCAAAGGATTTATCTAATCTTTTAATAGATTTAGGGATAGAAGATTTAAAGGAATTAAAAAGTATAATTGATTTAGATAACTTTGATGATTTAAAAGGATATACTAAAAAAGCTGTTATTGAAGTTGTAAAAGATTTTGAGGAAAATAAAGATCCACAAAAAATAGATATTATTGTAGATAGATATATGTTTGATGAGATGAAAGATATAAAGAAAAAATTAGACTATAAATTTACTGATAAACTTGTCTTAGCAACAATCGATCTAACTAATATTAGAACTCTAATTAGACTTAAGAAGCAAGGGCAAGGAAGAGAATTTGCAGCAAAAGTATTAATATCTGGTGGAGCAATTGATAAAGATACTTTAATATCAATTATAAATGAAACTCCTGAAAATATAATAACTAAGTTAAGTACTACAATATACTCAGATATTATAAAAGAAGGAATAGAAAGTTTTAAGGAATCTAACTCTGCAAGTCTTTTAGAAAAGTTAAGTGATAATTATATTATGGATTTAATGAAAGGTGCTAGATTAGTTACTTTTGGACCAGATAGAATATTATCATATATCTATGCAAAGGAAACAGAGATTAAAATTATTAGAATTATTATGGTAGGTAAGCTTAATAATATTTCTCAGGAAGTAATAAGAGAAAGGCTGCGTGATAGTTATGTATAAGAAAATAGGAGTAGTTGGAGATAAGGACTCAGTTTTAGCATTTAAGGCATTAGGAATAGATGTATTTCCAGTTGTTGATGAAGATGAAGCTAGAATAGCAGTAGATAAGATGGCTATGAATGATTACGCAGTTATATTTATAACAGAACAAGTTGCAGTTACAATAGAAGAAACAATAGAGCGTTATAATAAACAAGTACTTCCTGCTGTAATATTAATTCCAAGCAATCAAGGAACTTTAAATATAGGTTCAAAGAGGATAAGTGATTCAGTGGAGAAAGCTGTAGGAGTCAATATATTATAGGAAGGCAGGTTAGAGAGTTGAAGACTGGAAAGATAATTAAAGTTTCAGGACCTTTAGTAGTTGCTGAAGGGATGGATGAAGCTAATATATATGATATGGTTAAAGTTGGAGAAAAAGGTCTTATCGGTGAAATTATTGAGATGAGAGGAGATAAGGCTTCAATCCAAGTTTATGAAGAAACAACAGGTATAGGTACAGGTGACCCAGTTGAAACTACTGGAGAACCGTTAAGCTTAGAGCTAGGGCCAGGACTTATAGAATCAATGTTTGATGGTATTCAAAGACCATTAGATGCTTTTGAGAAAGCTGCAAATTCTCCTTTCCTTGAGAAGGGAATTTCAGTTAACTCATTAAATAGAGAAAGAGTATGGGATTTTAAGCCAACAGTACAAGTTGGGGATGAAGTATCTTCAGGAGATATAATTGGTACAGTTCAAGAGACTACAGTTGTATTACACAAGATAATGGTTCCATACGGAGTTAGTGGTAAAGTTAAAGAAATAAAATCAGGTGAGTTTACAGTTGTAGATATAGTTTGTGTCTTAGAAACTGAAAAAGGTGATAAAGAACTTACTATGATGCAAAAATGGCCGGCAAGAAAAGGTAGACCTTATGAAACTAAATTAAAGCCAACAGTTCCAATGACTACAGGACAAAGAGTTATAGATACTTTCTTCCCAGTAGCTAAAGGTGGAGCGGCTGCAGTACCAGGACCTTTCGGAGCTGGGAAAACAGTAACTCAACATCAAATTGCTAAATGGGGAGATGCTGAAATAGTTGTTTATGTTGGATGTGGAGAACGTGGAAATGAGATGACAGACGTTCTTAATGAGTTCCCAGAACTTATTGACCCCAAAACTGGTGAAAGCTTAATGAAGAGAACAGTTCTTATAGCTAATACTTCAAATATGCCAGTTGCAGCTAGAGAAGCTTCTATTTATACAGGTATAACAATAGCTGAATATTTTAGAGATATGGGGTACTCTGTATCAATAATGGCAGACTCAACATCAAGATGGGCAGAAGCATTAAGAGAAATGTCTGGTAGACTTGAAGAAATGCCAGGTGATGAAGGATATCCAGCATACTTAGGATCAAGACTTGCTGAATATTATGAGAGAGCTGGTAAAGTTGTTTGTTTAGGTAAAGATGGTAGAGAAGGATCAGTAACTGCAATTGGTGCAGTATCTCCTCCAGGTGGAGACCTTTCAGAGCCAGTTACACAATCTACTTTAAGAATAGTAAAAGTATTCTGGGGATTAGATGCACAATTAGCATACAAGAGACACTTCCCTGCAATAAACTGGTTATCTTCTTATTCTTTATATGCTGATACAATAGATGCATACTTTAATAAGGAAGTTGCTGAAGATTGGTCAGAGTTAAGAATAGAAGCTATGGCACTTTTACAAGAAGAAGCTAGCCTTGATGAAATAGTTAGATTAGTAGGTATAGATGCATTATCTGAAAAAGATAGATTAAAATTAGAAGTAGCTAAATCAATAAGGGAAGACTATTTACAACAAAATAGTTTCCATGAAATTGATACTTATACTTCATTAGAAAAGCAATACAGAATGTTAAAATTAGTTCTTTTATTTAAAAAAGAAGCAGAAAGAGCCCTTGAAGCAGGTGTATACTTAAATAAGATATTAGAATTAGAAGTAAGAGATAAGATAGCGAGAGCTAAGTACATTAATGAAGATGATATAAAGAGAACAGATGAAATTGCAGAAGAGCTTAAAGATGCTATTGATGATTTGATAAGCAAAGGAGGGGTTCTAAATGCTTAGAGAATATAGAACTGTAACCGAGGTTGTAGGTCCTTTAATGGTTGTTGAAGGAGTTAGCGGTGTAAAGTTTGATGAGCTAGTAGAAGTTGAAATACAAACTGGCGAGAAGAGAAGAGGGAAGGTTCTAGAAGTAAATGGATCTAGAGCTATGGTTCAGTTATTCGAAGGTTCTACAGGAATAAACCTAAAAGGTACAAAGGTAAAATTCTTAGGAAAGCCTCTTCAACTGGGCGTATCTGAAGACATGTTAGGAAGAGTATTCGATGGTATGGGTAACCCTATAGATAAAGGACCAAAGATTATTCCAGAAGTTTATAAAGACATAAATGGAGAAGCTATAAATCCAGTATCAAGAGATTTTCCAGCTGAATTTATTCAAACTGGAATATCTGCTATAGACGGATTAAACACTCTTGTTAGAGGGCAAAAGTTACCTGTGTTCTCAGCAGCAGGGCTTCCACATGCACAATTAGCTGCTCAAATAGCAAGACAAGCGAAGGTTTTAAATTCAGATTCTAACTTTGCTGTTGTATTTGCAGCTATAGGTATAACTTTCGAAGAATCTCAATTCTTCGTAGATGAATTTAAAAAGACTGGAGCAATAGATAATGCAGTTCTATTTATGAACTTAGCATCTGATCCAGCTATCGAGAGAATAGCTACTCCAAGAATGGCATTAACAGCTGCTGAATTCCTAGCATATGAAAAAGACATGCACGTTCTTGTAATTATGACTGATATAACAAACTATGCAGAAGCTTTAAGAGAAGTATCAGCTGCAAGAAAAGAAGTACCAGGAAGAAGAGGATATCCAGGATATTTATATACTGACCTTTCTACATTATATGAAAGAGCAGGAAGAATTAGAGGTAGAAAAGGATCTATAACCCAAATTCCGATACTTACAATGCCAGAAGAAGATAAGACTCATCCAATTCCAGATTTAACTGGATATATTACAGAGGGGCAAATAATTCTTACAAAAGAGCTATATAAAAAAGGTATAATGCCTCCGATAGATGTACTTCCTTCGCTATCAAGACTTAAAGATAAAGGTATTGGTAAAGGGAAGACAAGAGAAGACCATGCTGATACAATGAACCAATTATTCTCAGCTTATGCACAAGGTAAGCAAGCAAAAGAATTATCTGCTATCTTAGGGGAATCAGCTTTATCAGATACAGACAAAAAATTTGCTAAATTTGCAGAAGCTTTCGAAGAAGAGTATGTTTCTCAAGGATTTGAAACTAATAGAACTATAGAAGAAACATTAAACTTAGGTTGGAAATTACTTAAGATTCTTCCAAAGACAGAGCTTAAGAGAATTAGAGATGAATATCTTGAAAAGTATATGTTAAGAGAGGAAGAGTAGAATATGGCAAGATTAAATGTCAATCCTACTAGAATGGAACTCACAAAGCTGAAGAAAAGACTATCTACAGCTACAAGAGGGCACAAACTTCTTAAGGATAAGCAAGATGAGCTAATGAGACAATTTATTAATCTTGTTAAATATAATAATGAACTTAGAAAGTCAGTAGAAAAAGAACTTGAGGGTTCATTTAAAGATTTCGTTATGGCAAGTGCTGTAATGAGCTCTGAATTCTTAGAGGAAGCAGTAGCTTATCCTAAGGAAAGTATATCTGTTGAAGTAGGAACTAAGAATATAATGAGTGTTAATGTTCCAGAAATGACTTTCCGTAGACAACTTCAAGATGATGAGGGAAGTATATTCCCATATGGTTTTGCAAATACTTCAAGTGAATTAGATGATGCTATAACAAAATTATATACAATATTACCTAAATTACTTGAACTTGCAGAAGTTGAAAAATCTACTCAGCTTATGGCTGATGAAATTGAAAAGACAAGAAGAAGAGTTAATGCTCTTGAGTATATGACTATACCTCAGCTTCAAGAAACTATAAAATATATAAGAATGAAGTTAGATGAAAATGAAAGAGGAGCTTTAACTAGATTAATGAAGGTTAAAGACATGATTCAATCAAGAGGATAATTAAAAGCTGTGGAAACACAGCTTTTTCTATTGTAACACTTTTGTAATTGCTAAAGATAGAAAACAATAGTATAATTCTTATATACAATAGACGATTGACAAAAGTTATAGACTAAATTAATTAAGGAGTACTATTGATGAATTATTTACTAGCGATGATTATTGCATTTTCTATAGTGTATTTTATTATACCTATACTAATGAAAATGTCATTTAAATATAATTTTACAGATAAGCCTACAAAGAGAAAAATACATAGAGGAGAGACACCGTTGTGTGGTGGTATGGCTATGTATATAGGTTTTTTTATTGCTTATTTCATTTCTTTTTGGAATCACCCATTTGATGAAAAGTATGGAATTTTTATTGGAGCAACTTTAATTGTTGGAATAGGTCTTGTTGATGATTATTATAAGAGTATAGGAAAAGAATTTGGAATTATGCCAAGACTTATAGTACAGTTATTTGCAGCTACAATAGTATTCTTTTCTGGAGTATCTTTTAACGGATTTACTAATCCATTTACAGAGGCATATGTATCGTTACCTATATTAGTTCAATATATATTAACTGTTACTTGGATATTTGGAGTTACAACTGTTATAAATTGGTCTGATGGGATGGATGGCTTAGCTGGAGGGTTATCATTTATATCTGCAATGACATTTGCAGCTACTGCAGTTGTTTTAGCTCAACCGCCATCACTAATATTTTCGCTTATAACAGCCGGATGTGTATTAGCATTTTTATTATATAATAAATATCCAGCAAAAATATTTATGGGAGATTCAGGCGCTAACTTTTTAGGGTTTATTTTAAGTATAATAGCTTTAGATGGAGCATTTAAACAAGCTACAATATTAAGTTTGTTAATACCTATATTAGCTTTAGCAGTTCCTATTTTTGATAATATTTTTGTTATATTTAAGAGGTTTTCAGAAGGAAAACCTGTTTACCAAGCAGATAGAAGTCAAATACATTATAGGTTACAAGAGAAAGGATTAACTACGACGGAAGTAGTTACTTCAATAACTTTAATAAGTTTAACCTTTAGTATAATATCAATAATAATTTTAATAATTAAGTTTTAAAGTAACTCATAGATATGTAAGGTATCTATGAGTTTTTCTGTATATTAGATCAAATATATATTTTATGGTTTACTTACTTTATTCTAGGAAGTTATTAAGCTATAAAATGGTAATATATAAATAATAAAATAAATTGGAGGCTAGGTATGAATTATCAAGTGGTTAAGAAAAATAAAGTATTACTTTTTGATGGAGCAATGGGGACGATGATAAAAAGTTATGGTCTGAATATAAATAATAGCATTGAAATTTACAATTTTACTGAGGAAGAAACAATAAAGAGAATTCATAGAGACTATATTAAAGCAGGAGCAGATATTATAACTACAAATACCTTTGGAGCAAATAAAATTAGATTTAAAAATGATAAATATGATATTGAAGAGGTAATAAGTAAGGGAATTAAAATTGCTAAAGAAGCACGAGATGGTAATGATAGAATATTAATTGCTTACGATATTGGACCTACAGGAGTTGGTGTTAAACCAGTAGGAACTCTTACTTTTGATGAAGCTTATGAAATTTTTAAAAAGCAAATTATTATTGCAGAAGAAAATGAAGTAGATTTAATTTTAATAGAAACAATACTTAATTTAGAAGAATGTAAGGCTGCAATTAAAGCTGCGAAAGATTACAGTAAATTACCAGTACTTTGTACATTTACATTAAATGTGGATGGAGAACTTTTTGATGGAAATTCTATTGAAAATGCAATAAAGGAAGTGAATAAACTAGATATAGAAGCAGTAGGAATAAATTGTTCACCAGGAGTAAAGGATATATACATAATTGTTGAAAAAATAAAAGAGTTAACAGAAAAAGAGATTATGGTACAACCTAATACTAGATGCTATATAGATAATTTAAAGGATTTTATAGAGATATCTGAAAATGAATTTTCCGAGGAAATATTAAAATGCATTAAAAAAGGAGCAAAAATTATTGGTGGATGTTGTGGCACTACACCAAGATATACAAAAAAGATAAAAGAAAAATTAAGTAAATTATAAGAAATATGACATTCATCTATTTACAATGGAGAAATATAAATATATACTAGTGTATATACATTAGTATATATAGTGTAAATGTTTTGTTTTTAGATGGGGGATTTAAAATGAATAACAGAGTCAAAAAAATAGTTTTAGCAGGTTTATTAGTAGCGCTAGCAATAATAATTCCGGTACAATTTGGATTTCTAAAGATAGTCTTAGGACCTTTTAGTGCAACATTATGTTCACATGTACCTATGTTCCTATCAATGCTTATTTCACCAGTAGTTGCTATTGTTGTTGGGATAGGATCTGGAATAGGATTTTTTATTACTGGGTTACCACCTTATATTGCAGCGAGAGCATTAATGCATGCACCAGTAGGATTTATTGGAGCTAAAATTGTTCAGAAGGAAAAAAACTTTAAGAAAGCTATGCTTATTACTGCACCATTACATGGAATACTTGAAGCGTTAATAGTAATTCCTTTTGGATTTAATTTATATGAAATGTTAGTAGTAGTAGCGTTAGGAACTATAATACATCATGCTATGGATGCTGTTATATCATTTGTGTTATGTAAAGCAATGGCTAAAGCTCAAAGAAAAGATTTATATTCAGCATTTAATTAATATATAAAATAGGCTGTACTTATTAGTACAGCCTATTTTATATATTATTTCTTATTTGATAAATTGTTTTGCACTTTTTCTAAATAATTATGTTGATTAACTATATTTTCCTCAAAGGTTTCTATGGCATGTTTTGTAAAATTCCCAACTTGAGATATAGGTATTGAGTTGTTATTTAAATTTTTGTCTGTCATTTTAACACCATCCTCTATTTTTTAGTATGTTTAATTGAAGAAAATATATTTTATGATATTATTGTTAATATAAGAAAATATACTATATGCTTATATTTTTAAGTTAAAATGTTAAAAATAATTAGTATATGGTAAATGATAACAAATTATAGTTATAATAGTTATATAGAATGGTGATGTTGAATGTATTCATAATTTGTTTCATATTGTAATTATTTGAGAGGGATAATATAAGGATGGATGATTTAAGTAAAGCAAAGCAAGTGCTGAAAGAAAAAAAAGAATTAATTTTACATGAAATAAATGAAAAGCTTAAATATGAGCAAGAAATAGAGTCAAAGCTTAAAGCTTTAACAAAAGCTGCAAAAGGAAGCTATGACCAAGAGAAAGAAAACACTGAGAAAATATATAATGTATTGAAAAAGGATATAGAAAGCTATGAGGAGGCTATAAGGACTCCCTATTTTGCTAGAGTTGATTTTAGAGAAAAATTAGGAGCTTTAGAGGAAATATATATAGGAAAACAAGGAATATCTTCTAGCAAAGATGGAGATGAGGTAGTGGTAGATTGGAGGGCTCCAGTTGCAGATCTTTATTATAGTGGGACAGGTGGAGAAGCTTATTACAAAGCACCATCAGGAGTTATAGAAGGTGAATTATATTTAAAGAGAAGATTCCTTTATAATGATGATGAGATTGAGCGAATCTTTGATGAGGGTATAAATGAGTTATTTATAGCTGAAGAAGAGGGAGTAGACCTTGTAGATGAATTTTTAAAAATAAATCTTGAGGAAAGTAAAGGTAAAAAGTTAAAGGAAGTAGTAGCTACTATCCAGAAAGAACAAAATGATATAATTAGATGGCCTAAAAATTTACCTATTATAGTCCAAGGTTCAGCAGGATCAGGTAAAACAACTATAGCATTACATAGATTGGCATATCTTTTATATAGATATAGGGAATCTATGGAAGGTAAAGATATATTAGTTTTAGCACCTAATAGAATATTTTTAGATTATATATCAGAAATTTTACCTAGCCTTGGTAGTAAAGATGTTGCCCAAACTACTTTTCAAGATTTAGTTGTTAAAGAATTAAAATTAAAAGGAAAGATAAGGTCTAAAGATGATAAGTTAAAGGATATTATTGAAACAGAAGATGAGAGTTTAAGAAAATTTATGGTTAATTCCTCTAAGGTAAAGGGAAATCTAATATTTAAAACTATAATAGATAGATATATAGCTCTTTTAGATAGTAGCTCTTTAGAAATAGAGGATATTACTATAAGTGGATATACATTGTTTTCTAAAAGAGAAATTACTAGATTATATTTAAAAGATTT
>NZ_JACOOO010000024.1:0-63663 GCF_014287825.1 Clostridium hominis | reverse complement strand
TAGATGTAGAAAAAACACTTAGATGTATAAAAGTGGTATACAAAGTATAACTGGAAAATTAGCAAAAGAATTAATATAAATAATGAAATTTTAAGAGTTATAATATTAAGGTTGCAGAGTAATCTGTGACTTTTTTATTTTTGATTAAAGAATAATTATAGTTGAGTAGTGAAAGTATATTTGCAAAATATAATTTATAATGTATAGTTAAGAATAGGTTTAGATTACAAAGGAAGTGATAAAGTGGGTTCAACTAAATGTACATTAAGAAAAGAAGTTAAAAATGAAATATCTAAATATATAGATAATGAATTTATTTTAGAGATGACAAAAGAGCTTGTTAATTACATAAAGACAACTCATAAGGTTTATATAGATGATTCAAGTTTTGATAAAAATGATAAGGATTCTAAGGTTATCTTAAAGGATAACGGTCCATTCAATATTTATGATTATATGTACGTAAAGGACTTTCTATATGAATTATCATGGGAAGGTTCATATGTTGCAGAAGCAAAAGAAATTGAAGATGGTAATTATCCTAAAGGGGTATCTAAGTTTATACCAAGAAAGGTTATTGATGATTCAGATGCTGAGTATAAATATGTACCAGCGGATATTGCTACTGTTTTATATAAGAGAGTGGCAGAAGCTATGGAGCTTAAAAAAGGTGAGTTATACAAGAATTTTAAGAAGAGGTATAATACAGAATATTTATTTGATAGCGTTAGATGGTATAAGAGAAGCAGAGATGGAAAAGTCTATTATGACATGGACTTAGAAGAGTTAGATGAGAATAAGAAGATAAAATTAGAAGAGCAAATAAAAGCTGAAATAGGTAATGGATATAAAACTAGATGGGGAAGTGAAGTTTCTTCAAAGGTAAGCTCATTAGATAATAAGCTTCTATTAGATATTTATGAAGAAGGATGCAAATTGCTAGGAATTCCTAATGAGTATTCTGTAGAAATAGTAGAAGTTGATAATAGCTATAATGAAAAAATGCTAACTCAGCTTATGGTAGAAAACTGCAGAGATGCTTCAAAGTTATCTAAGGGAATTAATAGACTTAAAGTTAAGGTTGTTAATTCTATTGATAGTAAATTAGACAATCTTATTAATATAAATATCTATAAGACAGAAGACCATATGAAGCTATTTTTATCAGATGCTAGAGAGATGATCTTTGGATATTACAAAAGTGTTAGCTTAAAAGGCTTTAATAAGGCTCTAATAGATAAAGAAGATAAGGTTAAAGAGTTAATAAAAAGAGTTGCTACAGTTGAAAATATTCTCTACAAAGATTATTTAGAAGAAAATCCTAAAGCACCATCTATTGACGACATGGAAGAGTTTAGAGAGTGTATTCCATGGATATGTATAAAAGGGTTAGTATGGACATCTGAAAATATCTATATTAAAAATAAGGTAAAAGATGAGATTCAGGATATAATTCATGATGATCCAATAGATGAATATGAAAAAGCAAGAAGTATGAAAAGACACTTCATTCTTCATATTGGTGATACTAATACAGGAAAGACTCATGCAAGTATTGAAAGACTTATGGATGCAGAGTCTGGTGTTTACTTAGCTCCACTAAGATTATTAGCATTAGAAATTCAAGATAAGCTTAGATCAGAAAATATATCATGTTCTCTTTTAACAGGAGAAGAAGAGGATATTGTTTCATACGCATCTCACGTTTCTTCAACAATAGAAAAACTACAATTAGAAACTGAGTATGATATATGTGTTATAGATGAAGCTCAAATGATAGCTGACAAGCAAAGAGGATGGGCATGGACAAGGGCTATAATAGGTGTATTAGCTCCAGAAATCCATATATGTATGGCGCCAGAAGCAAAAGATATAGTAATTAAGCTAATAAAAGATTGTAAAGATACATACGAAGTTATTGAGCATAAAAGAGATACAGAGCTTATATTTGAAGATAAGAAATTTGACTTAAATAAAGATGTTAAAAAAGGAGATGCATTAGTTGTCTTTGGTAAAAAGAAAGCACTAGCAGTTTCTGCACAGCTTCTTAATAACAATATAAAGACTAGTATAATCTATGGTTCACTACCATATTCAACAAGAAAGAAGCAGTTTGAAAGATTCTTAAATGGTGAAACAGAAGTAATAGTATGTACAGATGCTATAGGAATGGGAGTAAACCTTCCTATAAAACGTATTGTATTTTTAGAAACAAGAAAATACGATGGTATATCTTTAAGAAAATTAAGAGTACCTGAAATAAAGCAAATAGCAGGAAGAGCTGGACGTAAAGGGATTTATAATAAAGGATATGTTACAGCTACTACTGATATTAATTTAATAAAAGATGCTTTAACTCAAAAAACAAAAAAGATAGAAAAATGCTATATAGGAATTCCAGATTCATTACTAGAGTTAGATATAGATATTGTAGATGCATTAAAGACATGGAGCATCGCACCTACTAAAGGATATTATCAAAAAGCAGATGTTACAACAATAATATATCTTTTAAACAGATTAAAGGCTCTTAATATAAAAGCATCTAAAAGTGATATGCTAAAGATGGCAACAATTCCTTTTGAGGAAAATAATAAGACTGTAATGGCACTATGGGAAGAATACTGCATTATGTATAGCGAAGGAGCAGTAAACTTAAAAAAACCAAGGTTTAAAAATATTGTAAATACAAAGAAAGAGCTTGATGAACTTGAAAGCTACTATAAATCATTAGAATTAAACTATTCCTTTGGGAAAAACTTTAACCTTATGATAAACAATAGCTATATATCAATGGAAAAAGAAAATACAGCAAATAAAATAAATGAATTACTTTTAACAAATCTACTTGATCACGAAAGAGTATGTATAGACTGTGGTAAGAAGCTAGCTTGGGATTACCCAAGTGAAAGATGTAGATTCTGTAAAGAGAAGATGCAAGAGCTAAAAGGTGAGAGATATAACCATAGCTTTAGGGGCTTTAAGAAAAGATCAGACTTTAGACCAAGAAGAAGTGGAAGAAGATACTTCTAATTAAAAAAATAACTTATATTTATAATTAAAATTAAGTTATTTTTTAACAGAATATTTAAGTGTGATTAGAAATTAATAAGCTAATTAGGATAAAGATAAAATGGGGGTCTTATGGCTATAAATATTAAGAATATAATTACTAATGGATTATTAGAGTTAAATAAAGATAAATCTCTAGAATCAATAACAGTAAAACAATTATTAGAAAAAACAGGTGTAAGCAGACAAACTTTTTATAATCATTTTATTGATAAAAATGATTTGATTCAATATGTATATAATACAAAAATTATTCCGGATTTTAATGATGAAAATAAGAGCATAAAATTTTATGAATCTTTATTAATTGCATTTCAAAATATGAAGCAACACCATAAGTTTATGAAAGAAGCATGTATGATAGAAGGTCAGAATTGTTTAAAGGACTATATTTTTCAGCATTGTAAAGAGTTTGATTTGAAATGGCATCAGAAATTATATGGAGAAACCATTATGCCAGAAGCTTTAAGATTTGCTACAGAATATCATGCAACAGCATCAACAAGTATGACATTATCATGGATATTATCTGATATGCCAGTTTCTTGTGAAGATATTGCTCTTATGATTACAAAGATGCGTGGTATAGGTATGGAAAAACTTTTTGAAGATGGAGAAAATAAAGGGAATCCATATGAATAAAAGTTGACATTTCATAGAAAAAGTCAATATATAGACTCTAAAAAATTTGTATAAATTGAAGTCTCCTTTTCTTTTAGATAAAATTATATCATAAAGAAAAGGAGATTTTTTTATGGAAATAAGAATTAATGAAAAGGGGCAGGCGGTTGCTCCAAAAACAATAAAAATGAATAAAGATAATTTTGATAAAAATAACGAAACAGCTATATATTGGATGGGAAATGCTAGTATGATGATAAATAGCAGAGGGACTAATATCATGATTGATCCACTATTAGGAGGATTTGATATACCATTGCTTATTGATATGCCGATAATACCTAGAGATATTCCAGCTTTAGATGGTATATTAATAACTCATATTGATAATGATCATTTCAGTAGATTAACTTGCAGAGAGTGTATAGATATATGTAAATCTTATCATGCTCCAAATTACGTTGCTGAAGTTATGCGTGAAGAAATGATTCCAGGGACGGGGCATAATATCAAAGATTCTTTTAGTATAAAAAATATTGATATTACTTTAACTGCTGCTAAGCATAATTGGCAAAATGAATCTAAAAAATATAATTATAGACAATGGAAAGAAGAAGATTATTGTGGATATTTACTAAATACAGTTGATGGAACAATATGGCTTCCAGGAGATTCGGTTTTATTAGAAGAACATTTAAATATGGAAGATCCAGATGTTATATTATTTGACTTTGCAGATAATCCTTGGCATATAACGTTAGAAGGAGCCATAAAATTAGCTAATACTTATCCTAACAGTGATTTAATCTGCATTCATTGGGGAAGTGTAGATGCTCCTGAAATGTCACCATTTAATGGGAATCCAAAAGTGTTAGTAGATAAAATAGTAAATCCAGAGAGAATTAAGGTTTTAGCTCCAGGAGAAAAGTATATTTTAGGAGGTAAATAATATATGAAAATGGAATATATGAAGCTAGGTAATTCAAATTTGAATGTTTCAAGAGTGTGTTTAGGCTGTATGGGATTTGGAGAAGCACAAAAGGGAATGCATTCATGGACTTTGCCTTATGAAGAATCTAAAGAAATTATAAAATATGCATTAGACAATGGAATTAACTTTTTTGATACAGCTATGGGGTATCAAGAAGGTACAAGTGAGATTTTCTTAGGAAAAGCAATAAAGGAATATGCTAAAAGAGAAGACGTTGTTATTGCAACAAAGTTTATTCCACGTACGAAAGCTGAAATAGAGCAAAATATAAGCTGTAAAGAACATATTGAAAATTGTTTAAATAACAGTTTAAAAAGATTAGATATGGATTATGTTGATTTATATATACTTCACATGTGGGATTACAATACTCCTATTGAAGAGATTATGGAAGGATTACATGAAGTAATTCAGAAGAAAAAAGTAAGATATATAGGTATTTCTAATTGCTATGGATGGCAGATTGCAAAAGCGAATGAAATAGCAAAAGCTAAAGGATGGGAACAGTTTGTATCTGTTCAAGGTCATTATAATCTTATATTTAGAGAAGAGGAAAGAGAGATGGTCCCTTACTGCATGGAAGAAAATATTGCATTAACACCTTATAGTGCTTTAGCATCAGGAAGATTATCAAAACATCCTGGAGAGGAATCTAAACGTCTTAAGGAGGATACTTATGCAAAAGGAAAATACGATGCTTCTTATGATGATGATATAGCTATTATAAAAAGAGTTGAGGAGTTAGCTGATAAAAAGGGAGTTTCTATGACTGAGATATCTTTGGCTTGGTTATTAACTAAGGTTACTTCACCAGTTGTTGGAGCAACTAAAAAGCATCATATAGATGGGGCTATTAATTCAATGAAAGTTAACTTAACTGATGAAGAAATTAAATATTTAGAAAAATTGTACAAACCTCATTCATTAGTTGGAGTTATGGCTAAAAAAAGGAGTATTTAATAATGATATTTACCAATAAAGATTTAAAAAGAATAATTGTTCCACTTTTCTTTGAGCAATTATTAGTTATGTTAGTTGGAATAGTAGATACATTTGTAATTAGCTATGCAGGGGAAGCGGCAGTATCAGGGGTTTCTCTTGTAAATATGTTTAATACTATATTTATTTACTTATTTACAGCTTTGGCTTCGGGGGGAGCTGTTGTTATTAGTCAGTATATAGGAAATAAAGATAAGGAGAATAGTATAAAAGCATCAAGTCAGCTTTTAATGTTTTCAACAATATTTTCTATTATACTATCAATATTAGTTTTATTATTAAATGAAACATTATTGAAGTTATTATTTGGAAAGGTTGAAAATTCAGTTATGGAATCTTGCATAACATATCTAAGGATATCTGCATATTCTTATCCAGCACTAGCTATATATAATGCGGGAGCAGCTTTGTATAGAAGTATAGGAAAAACAAGTGTTACAATGTATGTTTCTATTATAGCTAATGTTATTAATGCTGTTGGAAATGTTATAGGGGTATTTGTTTTAAAAGCAGGAGTTGCAGGGGTTGCGTATCCTTCATTGATAGCAAGAGCTTTTTCAGCAGTTGCAATTACTATATTGTGCTTTAATAAAAAATATAGTACTCATTTTGAGATGAAATGGATTTTTAACTGGAGCAATAGTATGCTAAAGAAAATTCTAAGAATTGCGATACCAAATGGTGTTGAAAATGGAATTTTCCAATTGGTTAAAGTTGCACTAAGCAGTATTGTAGCATTATTTGGAACATATCAAATTGCGGCAAATGGTATTGCACAAAGTATTTGGTCATTAGCTGCTTTGATAGGGGTAACTATGGGGCCAGTTTATATAACAGTGATAGGACAATGTATGGGGGCCAATGATAAAGAAGCAGCAAGTTATTATTTTAAGAAAATAACGAAATTGACATTAGTTTTATCAATTATATGGAATGTATTTATTTTTGCAATTACGCCGTTTATTATGAACTTTTACTCAATATCGACGCAGACAAGAAACTTAGTTATTATCTTAGTACTAATTCATAATATTTTTAATACGGTAGCATTTCCATTTTCAGGGCCCTTAAGTAATGGGCTGAGAGCTGCTGGAGATATTAAATTTACAATGATAGTTTCTATTGCATCAACAGTACTTGGAAGATTAATATTCTCTATTATATTTGCTGTATACTTGAATATGGGTGTTATAGGAATAGCATTTGCTATGTGTCTAGATTGGAGTATTAGAGGAGTTATTTTCTATATAAGATTTAAATCTGAAAAATGGAAAGAATTTAAGGTTATTTAATATAAGATATATAATTTTAATAAATTCTATCATTTAAGACGTCATGAGAATAAACATGACGTCTTTTTATAATAAACTAGGTTAGGAATTTTTAAGTATACTGTTTACAGCACTTCTAACAGATAAATATAAAGTATCTATTGATGGTTTAGAAACTAGTGATCCAATTAGAGTAATATTACTTAAGCTATTAGGTCTATTTATCTCTTGGTAAAAACTTTGATTTAAATTGTTAGATTTTACGTGAGGGAAAATATCCCATTGCTTTACAGTTAGAAGAGTTTTGATTTTAATTCCTAATTTATTAATATCAGCTGTGATATCATTTACAATATCTTTAGTGATTTTTCCATAGGAGTAAGCTAAAAGGATATTTCTATTGTTTTGCTTATAAATGTAGAAGAATTGTAGTTTGTCTTTTTTACCTAAGTGAGATTTATAATAAGTTGTTATTAAATCTGTATTAAATATTTCGTAAGCACAAAGGATAAATGGATTTGTATTGATGTTTTTCATAAATTCATTATAAACAGTATCTTTAATAATATTTTCAGGTATTTTAGTGCTAATCAATACTTTATCAAAGGATTCTGTATCGTAAAGAGTATCTATCTTAACTTTATTTTGAATAGTTTCAATACTTTTAACTTCAATTGAATATCTAATATTTGAAATATTTTCACAAAGCTTATTTATAAGCTCTTTAGTGCCATTTTTTATAAATAATGATTTTTTACCTATAACAAATGCATATATTGTATTTAAATCAAAGATTTTAAATACATAGTAGGCTTGTACTTTATCCATTGATCCAAAGCCAAAGGATGATAGATAGGGAGAAATTAATTGGCATATAAGATTTAAACCGTTACTTTTAAGAAAATCTTTGAGTGAAACATTTAAATCGTCAGGAATATATCCGTAGTTTATATCATCAAGATAAGAGGCATATTTTGATAAGATCTTACTTAGGTTAGATAATTCATCCATAAGTAATAGAACATCATCTCTTAACATATGTTCAACAGAATTATAATTTTCATCAACAAAGTTTCTGTAAAGAAATCGCTCTACGTAATCAACTTGTAATTGAATTAGTAATTCCTTTATATTGCCTGTAAATGAACAAACAGTACCAATATCAATATTAATGTTTTTACTAACTAAAGTTTTACAATGGCCACCAGCTTGTTCTTCTTTTTCATATACAGTTACATCAATACCTTCTTTCTCCAGTAGATATGCAGCAAGAAGCCCAGAAAAGCCGCCACCGATTACAGCTACTCTCATATGTATACCCCCTTAATATTCCCTTTTAATATATGCCCATATAGGTAAAATAAGTTTAGTGTTACTTAGCTTATTATGATATTCAACAGGTGTATATTCTCCTATATCAAAAATATGCTTATCAGCAATATTATAATTTCTTATATAATCTTGAAACTTAAGTTTAAGTTCTAAAAAAGTTATATCTTTATTAAGCAATGGAACTAAAAATGAGGAAGTTTTTTCTGTAAAGTGTTTTTTTAATATGTTTACTCTATTTAAATCTTCATTTTTATCCATAAAAGTATGTATTTTAAAATCAAATCCATTATCATCTAATATTTTATTTATTCTATAGTTAAAAGTTTTAGTAGATATATTCATTATTTTACAAGATTGAAAAAAGCATAAATAACTTATTTTTAAATTAAGTGTTTTTGCAACTGGCATAGCAGTAGAAGTCAAAATATCTTCAAAATTACTAAAGGTAATATTGTTATATAGCCTAGAACAGGCAATTCTACTTTTATAATCAAATAATGTGTATTCATATATGTGACCAAGGTGATTATAATAACCGTAGTCTGTTATCCAGAAAAGCCAACATTCACCACTAAGGATCTCATTTAAATTAGGTAAAGCTGTAGTTACTTTAGTTTGTTGTTTTCTACTAAACTTTAACCTTTCTTCTTTTTTAGATAGATTATTTCTCTTCATGATGTTGTATATAGCTGATTCACTTATTTTATAACCAAGATCATCAAATAAGTATTTAATAGCTTTAGGGCCATAGGTTGGATATTGTTTTATAAGATTAAGTAATGCAGTCTCAATTTCGTTACTAATTTTATTATTAGGTATAAAATCCTTTTTAGCAGAACTTAGACCATCAATTCCCTTAGCTTTATACCTATTTAACCAACGATAATATAAAGTCCTTGAAATGCCATATTTTTCACAAGTTTTACTTACTCCATTACTAGATGCTTCGGTAATAACTTTAAACTTAAAATCTTTATCCATATTAAATCACACCTTATTAGAAGATAATTACAATAATAGTTTATAATGTAAAGCTAGCCTTTGCAATAAAAAAGTTTACTTTAGGGAAATGTTAACATATTGCTATTAAAAATATTTAGATAAAATGCTAAAGAGCAAATAGAGTATACCTTTTCATAATGTAAACACTTTGCAAAAGTAAATTATAAAAAAACTAAGCTGTAAAAGATTGGTTGTTAAAAAATAAACAAGTTGCTATAATCAAGTTAAATAGTGGGTTAAGGAGGAATAATATGAATCAATTTAAGGTATTCACAATAAAAAAAGGATTACAAGAGGAAAATACAAAAATAGCTGAAACTACAAGAGATGAGCTTAAAAAACAAGGTGTATTTTTAGTTAACATTATGTCATCTCCAGGTAGCGGGAAAACGACTACATTGGTAAGTACAATTAATTCATTAAAAGATGAAATGAAAATAGGAGTGCTAGAAGCGGATATTGATTCTGATGTAGATGCAAAAACTGTAGAAGATGCAGGGGCAAAAGCTATTCAATTACATACAGGTGGATTGTGTCATTTAGATGCAACTATGACAAAGCAAGGAATAGATGAACTTGGCGTTGAAGGTCTAGATTTATTGTTTTTAGAAAATATAGGAAATCTCATTTGTCCAGTAGGATACGATACAGGAGCAATGAAAAATGTTGCTATACTAAGTGTTCCAGAAGGAGATGACAAGCCATTAAAGTACCCTAAAATATTTGGAAAAGTAGATGTATTAATAGTAAATAAAATTGATGTTATGGAACATTTTGATTTTAATATGGATTTACTTGAAGAAAGAGTTAGAAAGCTTAATAAGGATATCATTATAATTCCGATTTCTGCTAAAACCGGTGAAGGAGTAGAACTTTGGGTTAAATGGCTTAGAGAACAAATAAAGGGGGAGAATTAATTTATGTCAAAGAAACAAGAAAAAACAAATTTTAATAAGTCAAAAAGATTTGACTTTGCTTTAACATGGGGAGATGTTGGTAACAGAGAATATAGACAAATAATAGTAGATTTAGCTAACAAGATCGGAAGAACAAAGGCTGGAAGCTCACGTGAAGCAATTCCTTTTGGACCAGAGTATTATGCTTTAGCTCCAGTACTTGATGATTATCAAGCTAAAATAGCTATGCACTTAAAATTTAGAGAAAAGGTTAGTGCAGAAGATGTTGCAAAAGCTAGTGGAGAACCTTATGAAAAGGTAAAGGAAGCGTTAGATTATATTGCTTGGGCTGGTGTTGCCTTTGTTAATACAATAGATGGAGTTGATATGTATTGGCAAGATATATTTGTTCCGGGACACTTAGAAATGATAAATAATAATAAGGAGTTAGTACAAAAATATCCTGAGGTAGCAGAAGCATTTTATTATTTCGGTAGCAAAAAGGGTCCTATGGCTGCAGGTGTAATGCCAATAGGTGGAGGACCAATGCGTGTTATACCAATTGAAAGAGCTATTGATAGTAATTCGAGAAGAGCTTCTTATGAAGAGATTTCAAAATATTTAGAAGAAGCTACAGTATTTTCAGTATCAAACTGTTCATGTAGAACATCTAGAGAAGAAATGGGTGAAGGCTGTGGTCATCTAAAGGAAGATATGTGTATCCAATTAGATCATGCAGCTGAGTACTATATCAAAACAGGGCGTGGGCGTGAGATTACAAGAGAAGAAGCCTTTGACATAATTAAAAGAGCTGAAGATAACGGATTAATGCACTCTATACCAAACCTAGATGGAGTAGGTAATACTCATGCAATATGTAATTGTTGTGGATGTGGATGTTATGCCATGAGACTTGCAAATGAGTTTATAAATAATGATATTGTAAGGTCAAATTATAAATCAGTGGTAGATGAAAGTAAGTGTGTTGCTTGTGGAGAATGTGTAGATGTATGCCCAACAAATGCATTAAGATTAGGACAAAAGTTATGTTCAATTAAACCAATAGATGAACAAATAACTAAAATTATACCAAAAAATACAGAGTGGAATGAAGATAAGTGGAATTCAGATTATAGAACAAATAGAAAAAATGCTTTAGATTCAGGTACAGCACCTTGTATTACAAAATGTCCTGCACATATTCCAGTACAGGGTTATGTCAAGCTTGCATCACAAGGGAGATATACAGAAGCTTTAGAGCTTATAAAGAAGCATAACCCATTACCAGCAGTATGTGGACGTATTTGTCCTAGGTTGTGTGAAGAAGATTGTACTAGAGGAAATATCGATGAAGCGGTAGCAGTTGATGATATAAAGAAGTTTATAGCTGAAAAAGATTTACATCAACACAGCAGATATATACCAAGAAAAAGACATGATTATAGTGATAAAAAGATTGCGATAATAGGAGGAGGGCCTTCTGGTTTAACTTGTGCTTATGATTTAGCTATAGATGGTTATGATATAACTGTTTTTGAAAAGCAAAAGAGATTGGGTGGTATGTTAACTTTAGGTATTCCATCATACAGATTAGAAAAAGATGTAATAGATGCGGAAATAGATGTTTTAAGAGAAATGGGAGTTAAATTTGAAACCGGTGTTGAAATTGGTAAAGATATTACAATAAAGGACCTTAGAGATGAAGGATTTAACGCTTTCTATATAGCAATTGGAGCACAATCAGGAAGAGAGCTAGGTATAGATGGAGAAAATTCAGAGGAAGTAGTAAGTGGAGTAGATTTCTTAAGAGATGTTAACCTTGGAGAGAAAACTGAGGTAAGTGGAAAGGTTGTAGTTATCGGAGGAGGAAATGTTGCTATTGATGTAGCTAGAACTGCAGTAAGATTAGATAAAGTAAATGCTGTAGATATTTTCTGCTTAGAATCAAGAGAAACTATGCCAGCTCATATTGAAGAGGTAGAGGAAGCTTTAGAAGAAGAAATAAACGTTAATAATTCATGGGGGCCAACAAGAGTAGTAAGAGAGAATAACAAGGTTGTAGCTGTAGAGTTTAAACGTTGTTTATCTACAATAGACGAAAATGGAAGATTTAATCCTAAATTTGATGAAAAGGAAACAAAAGTTATTAAATGTGATTATGTGTTATTATCAGTAGGACAAACTTATAACTATGGAAATCTTTTAGAAGGTGAAGATGTAGAATTATCTCCAAGAGGTACTATAAAGGTAGATAATATTACATTACAAACTACTAAGAGTGATATTTTTGCAGGAGGAGACGTAGCTAGTGGACCAAGGTTTGCAATAGATGCTATTGCAGCAGGTAAAGAAGCTGCTGTATCTATCCATAGGTTTGTTCAAAGAGGACAATCACTAGTATTAGGTAGAGATAACCATTATTACAAGGCTTTAGACAAAGAAAATTTAGCTTTAATAAAAGGATATGATGAAACACCAAGACAAAAAATTAAACATGTTGATGGTAAGGAAGCAAAAAGAACATTTAAAGATTTGAGAGGTACATTAACAGAAGAGCAAATTAAAAAGGAAACAGCTAGATGCTTAAGCTGTGGTGCTACTAAAACTGATGAGTATTTATGTGTTGGATGTGGAGCTTGTACTTTAAGATGTAAATTTGATGCAATTAAGTTAGTAAAAGTTCATGATGCTGAAGGTTATGATATTGATGAACTACCAAAGACAGTAATAAAAAATACAATAACTAGAAAGCTTAAGATTACTGCAAATAAAATTAATCCATTTACTAAAACAAGATAATAGATGAAGTAGAAAAATTAGGAGTAGTAATATGCATGAATTAGGAATTGTATATGAGGTAATAAAGGTTGTAGATAATTTTTCAAAGGAAAACAATCTAACAAAGGTACAGAAGATTGTATTAGAAATAGGTGAATTGTCACAATCTATACCAAGATTTATAGAAGAATGTTACCCAGCAGCTGTAAATGAAACACCATACGAAGATACTGAACTAGAAATAATAGTACTACCAGCAAATGCAAAATGTAAAAGATGTAATGAGATATATAACGTTATAAAGTATAAAAGAATATGTCCTAGCTGTAGTGGAGAAGAATATGACTTAATATCAGGTCAAGAGTTTAATATAAAAGAGGTTGTTGCTTACTAAAAAATATTAGGGGGTATCCGTATGGGATTATTTTATGAGAATTATTCATTAGGGTCAATAATTGCACTTATACTGTTTATTGCAGTATGGATAGTAATAAATGAGGTTACAAGAAAATCAAAAATGTTATCTATATTAGCATACTGTATATTACCGGTAGTACTAGCTATATTAGTATTTACAAATGTACTAAGTTCACCAACAGGAAAAACTTGGTTTGCATGGGTTAAGGTTGTATCAGCATTAACAGGTGTATTAGGATTTATGCTAATAAGATTTACAAAGCTTGGTAAATCAAAATTTGCAGTTATATTTCCAGTTTCAATCCTTTCAATAAATATTGCAGAAGCTGTGTATAGAGAACTTGAAATATTCGTTAAATTTAAATCTATGCAAGTAGATCCAGGTGGAATAGTAGTACTTGGAGGTGTTTGGAATATACTAAATGCAATTGCAGGTATCTTATGTATAGTTACATTAACAGGTTTTGCAGGAATTAAAGTATCTAAAGATAAATCAAAGGATATGATATGGGCTGATATGACATGGATATATATTGTAGGTTATACATTATGGAACTTTGCCTATGTATATAACTGTATATCAACAAGATCAATGTATGCAGGATTAGGTATTTTACTAGCTGCAGTGTTAGCTGAATTAATATTTAAAAGAGGAGCATGGCTTCAGCATAGAGCTCAAATATTAGCTTTATATGCAATGTTCTCATTATCATTTGATTATCAGCAAAGTCAATATTTTCAAATAGTTCCTGTATATAAAGAAAGTATGTGGATGATTATTAGCGTAATTTCCTTTGTGTTTAATGTAGGAATGTTCTTATACATGATATACACAATAAAGAAATATAAAAAGAATCCATTAAAAGAGGATATATATACTGAAACTAATTATTATAAAAAAACACTAAAAGATAATAATTTAGAAAAGTGTAAAGTATAAAATAAGGGCCATATCGAGAGTAATTTTCGATATGGCTTTTTAGGTTAACAGTAAGTGAAGATGCTAAGAACATACCTCTAAATAAAACTGTGCTATACATAAAATGGAACTAATTATGTAAATATGATAGAATAGTTTAAAATAATGAAAATCGTATTTTAACTGATATAAGGGCAAAATAATAGAGGTGATAATTGAAATTAAAAGATATAAATTATTTATTAAATATTTGTAGTATATTATAATAGTTAAATATAAATTAAATGACTATAAGAAAAATATAAATAAACAAATTAAGAGTATGGAAGTGGGGAAATAAAGTGGGTTATTTTGCTAATAATAGTAATTTGATGGGAACAGATGAAATTTACGAAAGTATAAAAAATAGAATTTTAACTTTAGAATTAGTACCAGGTCAGAAAATAAGTGAAAATCACATGTGTCAAGAGTATAATATATCAAGATCAGTTATAAGAATAGTCTTCACTAGATTAAATAAAGAAAATCTTATAGATATTCTACCGCAAAGGGGTACATATGTAAGTCTTTTTGATTTGGATCATATTAGAAATCTTGAAATTTTAAGAACAGCAGTAGAAAAGGAAATAATATTTCAGATAATTACTACATTAAAAGATGAAGAGATAGATAATATAGTGAAGAAGTTAAAGGAAAATCTAGAAAAACAATTAGAATATAATGAATGTGATCATTATGATAAAGAGTTTGAAAAGGTCGATTATGAGTTTCATCAAATCTTATATAATAGTTTAGGAAGAGAGTCTTTGTTAAGTTTAGTAAGTGAGTCAATGTTACATTTAGTTAGATGGAGAGCATTTAATGTAGCCTTTGATCATAGAATTAAAGAGCTCATAATAGAACATAGCATTATTATTGAATGGATAGCAGAAAGAAATATTATTGAAGCACAAAATGCTATTGCAAGACATTTAAAGACTGTTGCTAGCATGGATAAAAGAGCAAGGGAGCAATATCCAGAATATTTTAAAGGTGATAAATAAAAAATAAATAAAAAATTAACAGAAGACTATTTACAGAATTTATAAAATTTGGTATATTTAAATTGTAAAACTTGTATACAAGAGAAAATGCATTCTGTAAAGTAAGTAGTTTAATAAAATATTTGTTGCATCATAGATTATATGCAACAAATATATTTTCAAGCAACTTGTATACTAGAATGCAAATAAAATTTTTTTGATCAAAATTGTTAAATTAATATCAATTACAAAGAGGGATTTTTTTTTGAAATTTATTGTTAAAATTATGTCAAGAAAGAGTTGAAAAACTTTAAAATGAGGAGATTTATGTATAGCTTAGGAATTGATATTGGATCAACTACTTCTAAGGTAGTGATATTGAAAGATGGTAAAAGTATTGTTGGAACTGCTATAGTAACTGCTGGAATTGGAACAAATGGGCCAATAAAAGCATTAGAAGTAGCATTTGAAAATGCTGGTATTTCAATGGAAGATATTTGTTACATAGTGGCAACTGGATATGGTAGAAGAAGCTTTACAAAAGCTAATTATGAAATAAGTGAATTAAGTTGTCATGCAAGAGGTGTAAAGTTTATTTTCCCTGAAGCTGGAACAATTATTGATATCGGGGGACAGGATGCAAAAGTATTAACAGTTAACTCTAAGGGCCAAATGAGCAATTTTTTAATGAATGATAAATGTGCTGCTGGTACTGGAAGATTTTTAGATGTAATGGCTAATATTTTACAATTAGATATAAGTGAACTAGAAAGCGAAGCAAAAAAAGCAGACAACCCTGTGAAAATTTCAAATACTTGTACAGTATTTGCAGAATCAGAGGTAATTTCACAATTAGCAATGGGAGCTACTATTCCTAATGTAGTTGCTGGAATTTGTCAATCGGTAGCAGTAAGAGTTGCTGCATTGGTAAAAAGAGTAGGTATAAAAGAAACAGTGTGTATGAGTGGCGGTGTTGCACAGAATGGAGGTGTTCGTAAGGCTTTAGAGGTAGAGCTAGGGGTTCCGATACTTTACTCTGATAAGGCTCAATTAATGGGGGCTTTAGGAGCAGCATTGTACGCATATGATAGATCAAAAAATTAAGGGGGATTTAGAATGGGAGAAGGAAGTCAAAAACAAAAATACAAACCAGATCCAAATTCAGCTAAGTACAAACTTAATGAAATTATAGTAAAGCATTACAAGGAAGTTCAAGAAGCAAAAGACAGAGGTGAAAAGATAGGCTGGTGTGCAAGTAACTTTCCACAAGAAATATTCCAAACACTTGGAATAAAGGTTTGTTATCCAGAAAATCAAGCTGCTGCAATAGCTGCAAGAGGAGCTGGAGAAAGATTGTGTAATGTAGCAGAAGGTGACGGATATTCAAATGATATCTGTGCTTATGCAAGAATTAGCCTTGCATATATGAAGGTAAAGGATGCTCCAGAGCAAAATATGCCTCAACCTGATTTTGTATTATGCTGTAATAATATTTGTAATTGCATGATTAAGTGGTATGAAAATATTGCAAAAGAACTTAATATTCCAATGATTTTAATAGATATACCTTTTAATCCAGATTATGAAGTTACTGACGAGGAAGTTGCTTACGTTAAGGGGCAATTCTTAGCAGCAATAAAACAATTAGAAGAAATTACAGGTAAGAAATGGTCAGATGAAAAGTTTAAAGAAGTAATGGCTATAACCAATCGTACATCAAAAGCTTGGTTAGAAGCTACATCATATACTAAGTATACTCCATCTCCATTAAATGGTTTTGATTTATTAAACCATATGGCAGTTGCAGTATGTGCGAGAGGTACAGTAGAAGCAGCCGAAGCTTTTGAAACATTATTAGAAGAATATAAAAAAGCTGTTAAAGAAGGGACAAGTACCTTTAGAGCAGAAGAAAAGTATAGGATAATGTTTGAAGGTATTGCATGTTGGCCACATCTTAGAGCAACAGCCACTGGACTAAAGTCTAGAGGAATAAACATGGTTGCTACTATTTATGCAGATGCTTTCGGATTTATATATGATGATTTCGATGGATTAATAAAAGCATACTGTAGAGTTCCAAATGCAATGAATCTTGAATTAGCTAGAGACAAGAGAGTTGAAATAGTTAATAAGACAAAAGCTGAAGGATTATTAGTTCACACTAACCGTTCTTGTAAACTTTGGAGTGGATTTATGTATGAAATGAGCCGTCAAATAGGTGAAAGATGTAATGTTCCAGTTACTTCATTTGATGGAGATCAGGCAGATCCACGTAACTTCTCAGAAGCTCAATATGAAACTAGAGTTCAAGGTTTAGCTGAAATTATGGAAGTAAACAAGGGAGGTAGATAATTATGGCAGTAAATGAATTACTAAATAAATTTCATGATATTGCTACGTCTCCAAAGAAGCAATTAGATAGCTTCCTTGCAGAAGGAAAGAAAGTCGTAGCATGTGTTCCAGTTTATACTCCAGAAGAAATTATTCACTCTATGGGACTAGTACCATTTGGTACATGGGGAGCAGATGTAGAAGTTAAAGAAGCAAAGAGATATTTCCCAGCTTTTATATGTAGCATAATGCAATCTGTATTAGAGCTTGGAATGAATGGAGACTATGAAGGGGTTTCTGCAATAGTCATCCCATCTTTATGTGATTCTTTAAAGTGTTTAGGACAAAACTGGAAATATGCAGTTGAAAATATTCCATTTGTTCCAATGACATATCCTCAAAATCGTAATAATGAAGTTGGAAAGACTTTTACAAAGGTTGGTTATGAGAGAGTAATAAAAGATTTAGAAAACATAACAGGTGCTAAGTTCTCAGAGGAGGAGTTAAGCAAGTCTGTAAAGGTTTATAATAAGCATAATAAGGCAATGAGAGAGATAAGTAAAGTTTTAGTGGATTATCCTTCTATAACTGCATCTCAAAGAAGTGATATCTTTAAGAGTGCCTATTTCATGTTAAAAGAAGATCACACTAAGCTAGTTAATGAATTAATAGAAGAATTGGGCAAGATGCCAAAAGAAACAACTAGTAAGATCAAAGTAGTTACATCAGGAATATTAGTTGATAATAAAAATTTATTAGAAATATTCGATGCTAACGATATTCAAATAGTTGCAGATGATGTAGCACATGAATCAAGACAATATAGAGTGGATGCCCTTGAAGAAGGAAATGCTTTAGAGTCATTAGCTGAAAAGTTTGCTAATATGGGCAATTGTTCAGTATTGTATGATGTTGATAAAAAGCGTGCTGATTATGTTGTTGATTTAGTAAAAGAATATAATGCTGAAGGGGTAATCTTTGTAATGACAAAATTCTGTGACCCTGAAGAGTTTGATTACGTAATAATTAAGAAAGCATGTGATTCTGAAGATATAATGACATTACAGATAGAAGTAGATCGCCAAATGGTTAACTATGGACAAGCAAACACTGCTATTCAAACATTTAGAGAAATGTTAGAAGTTAAAATTTAATGAGAGAAGGTAATTACAATGGGAGAAAAGGGTAAAGGTTCAGTAGGTTTAATAGATAAAAGTAAGATGCCAGTTGCAGTAGGTGTTGCATTTGTTTGGTTCACTACTCAATTTGGCGGTGGTTTTGCATCAGGAGCACAATTAATTCAATACTTTGTAGCTTTTGGTATATGGGCGTTAATAACACCAATTCTAGCACAAGCAATTGGTGCTGTCTTCCAATGGTATGCGTTACGTCATGCAAAGAAACATAATACTTATGATTATAGAAGTTTTAACGATAGTTTTTATGGTAAGTTTGCACCAATATTTTCAAATTTATATGAAATAGTTTATATAATTCTTTTATGCTTAGCGCCATCAGTTGCATTCGCTACAGGTGGATCTACAATGGAAGAATTAACTGGGCTTCCATATATGCTATGTACATTAATAATAGGGGCATTTATATTTTTAATAACTATATACGGAACTAATATAGTAAGAAAGGCTGCTTCTACATTATCAGTAATTATAATAGTTGGTTTATTAATAGTATATATTCCTAATATAATAGCTAACTGGGGAAATATATCTTCAAATATAGGTGCAATGGCAGCTAATCCAGCACCAGCAGGACCAGCATTATGGCAATGTTTTATCTATGGAGCATTCCAATTAGCATCAATAGGCTTATTAGTACAACATGCTGAGCCATTCTCATCAACAAAAGAAGCTAAAACTAGTATGATTTATGGATTTTTTGTTAATGCTGGAATTATAATGTTATCTACATTAGGAATGATAGCTATAGTAAATAATCCAGATTTAACAACTTCTAGTGTTCCAATATTACTTTTAGTTAGAGGTGGAGTAGGATCATCATTCATGACACCAATTATATCAATACTTATAATTTTAGGAGCTATATCTACTGCTGTTAATATGATAGCTGGTGTTATTCAACGTGTAACAAATGCTTACGAAAAGCCAGAAGTTAGGGAAAAGGCAAATGGTAAACCAACAAAATTAACAATAATAACTGGTATTGGATTTACTCTTTTAGCATTTGGTATAGCTCAATTTGGATTACTTCCTCTTGTTCAAAAAGGATATGGATATCTAGGATATGTAACTATTGCTGTTATAGTAATTCCTTATATAATTAGAATGATTTTAGAAGCAATGGGAAAAGTAGATTAATTTTAAAAAGCTAAAGTTGGGGTAACCGATAGATGTTTTAATGGCATAAATAATAAGGTTACTCTCAACTATGCTATTTTAACTTGTATACAAGTATACTAAGATATTCAAGGAGTGTATTACCATGGATAAACTTATCTCAAAGACAATTGGATATTGTTTAAAAGAAAGAGCTGAAAAGACTCCGGGTATCATTGGATTAAGTTATCGTGATTATAGTTATAGCTGGAGGGAAATAGATGAAATTTCTGACTTTTTAGCAGTTAAGTATTTAAAGTATGGAATAAAGAAAGGAACTCATGTAGGTATATGGAGTGTTAATACTCCAAATTGGGTATTTGCATATTTTGCTTTAGTTAAGCTAGGGGCTATAGCTATATTAATTAATACCTGTTATAAGGAGACAGAACTTGAAAAAATATTAAAGTATTCAGATGTAGAATACATTTTCTATGGAAATGGGATTAAGGATTTAAATTATAAAGATATTTTAGACAAGATTAATATATCAAACTTGCCTAAGTTAAAAAATACATTTCCCTTAGAAAAAAATGATGATATCAAATGGTATAGGAGATCAGATTATCCAAGTGATATGCCTGTAGATGATTGTAAAAAACTTATACAAGCTATAAACCAAGTAAATGCCAAGGATACTGCAAGCATTATGTTTACATCAGGTACTACTAAGAGTCAAAAAGGAGTTTTGCTTTCTCATTATAATCTGGTAAATAATTCTTTATCAATTTCAAGACAAATGGGATGGAATGAACAAGATAAAATATGTGTTGCTGTAAGATTATTTCATTGCTTTGGAATAACAGCTGGAATTTTATCAGCAGTACATTCAGGATCATGTATTCACTTGATTAAGTATTATAAAACATGTGAAGTATTAAATCAGATTGAAAAGTATAAATGCACTGTACTAAATGGAGTTCCCACTATGTTCATGGCAATTGTACGAAATAGTAAGTTAAAAGATTATGATATTTCTTCTGTTAAAAGTGGGATTATTGCTGGTTCAGCTATACATTCAGAAGAGTATATCAATATATGCAAAATATTAAATTTGAAATATTTACAACCATCATATGGACAAACAGAAACCTCACCTTGTATTACTATATCAGCACTTAATGATTCTATTGAAAAGAAGGCAGTTAGTGTTGGTAAATCTATAGATAATGTTGAAGTTAAGATATGGAATTGCAAAGAAAACAGAGAATCAAAAGAAGGTGAATTAGGAGAAATTCTTACAAGAGGATATCATGTGATGAAAGGTTATTATAAGATGCCATTGGAGACAGACGAGGTAATAGATTCAACTGGATGGTTACATACGGGAGATTTGGGATTTATAGATAAAGAGGGTTACCTTTATGTAAAAGGTAGGATAAAAGAAATAATAATTCGAGGTGGAGAAAATATTTCACCTGTAGAGATTGAATATTATATAAAAAAATTGCCTTCTATAAAAGAAGTTAAAGTGATTGGAGTTGAAGCAGAGGTGCTTCAAGAAGAGATTGTAGCTTGTGTTGTTCCTAAAGAAAATTGTGAAGTATCTAAGGAAGAAGTTCAGGCTATAGTATCTAAATATTTAACAGCGTATAAAGTACCTAAATATGTATTGGTATTTGATAAACTTCCTACTACATCCAGTGGGAAGATAAAATTAGGAAAGCTAAAAAAAATTGTAGAAGAGAGAATTAATAACAAGGAGGAGTATATATGTATTTTACAGAACAACATGACTTAATAAGGAAATTAGCTAGAGATTTTGCAGAAAAAGAATTAACAAATGAAATTCTTGATAAAGTTGAAGAAACAGGTGAATTTCCAGAAGAAATATTAGAAAAGATGGCTAAGGCAGGCTTTTTTGGTATAAAGGCTCCAGTAGAATTAGGTGGTCAAGGAGCTGACGCTAGAGCTTATGTAATTGTTATGGAAGAAATAGCTAGAGTTAGTGGAGTAGCTAGCATTTACGTATCATCTCCAAACTCACTATCAGGAGGACCATTACAATTATCAGGAACTGATGAGCAAAAGGAAAAGTATTTAAGACCTGTTATAACTGGTAAAAAGAAATTAGCTTTTGCTTTAACAGAACCAGGAGCAGGTTCAGATGCTGCAAGCATGACAACTACTGCAGTAAAAGATGGAGACTATTATGTATTAAATGGACGTAAGTGTTTTATAACAATGGCACCACTTGCAGATTACTCAATAGTTTATGCTAAAACAGATGCTACTAAAGGAGCTAAAGGAATAAGTGCTTTCGTAGTTGATATGACACTTCCAGGAGTATCATGTGGTAAACCAGAGCACAAAATGGGTGTAGTAGGATGTGCCACTAGTGATATTATTTTAGAAAATGTAAGAGTTCATAAAAGTGATTTATTAGGAGAAGAAGGAAAAGGATTCATAAATGCAATGAAGACTTTAGATACAGGTCGTATGGGTGTTGCAGCACAATCAATAGGTGTAGCTCAAGGTGCATTAGATGAAGCTATCAAATATGCAAAAGAAAGAAAGCAATTTGGAAGAAGAATTGCAGATTTTCAAGCTATAAGCTTTATGATTGCAGACATGGCAACAAAGTTAGAGGCTGCAAAACAATTAGTATATAAGACAGCATACTTAATGGACAACCATAAAGATGCATCTAAAGCAGCATCAATGGCAAAATATTTCTCATCAGAAGTTTGTAATGAAATTGCTGGTAAAGCAGTACAAATCCATGGTGGTTATGGATTTATAAAAGATTATAAAGTTGAACGTATGTATAGAGATTGTCGTGTATTTACAATTTACGAAGGAACATCTCAAGTTCAACAAATGGTTATAGCAGGAAAACTTTTAAAGAAGTAAGGGGAGGACAATAATATGAAGATTTTAGTTTGTGTAAAACAAGTACCTGATACTAACGAAGTAAAAATAGATCCAGTAAAAGGAACATTAATACGTGATGGAGTTCCAAGTATATTAAATCCAGATGACGCTAACGCTTTAGAAGCTGCATTAACTTATAAAGATGAAAATCCCGATACAAAAGTTGCAGTTATAACAATGGGACCACCACAAGCAACATATATGTTAAGAGAATGTCTAGCTATGGGAGCAGATGAAGCATATCTTCTAAGTGACCGTGCCTTTGGAGGAGCTGATACATGTGCTACTTCCACAACAATAGCAGCAGGTATTAGAAAAGTAGAAAATGTTGATGTGATTTTTGCAGGACGTCAAGCAATAGATGGAGATACAGCTCAAGTAGGTCCACAAGTCGCACAAAGATTAGGTTTGCCAGTTGTAACATATGTTCAAGATATAAAACTAGAAGAAGGTAAAGCTATAGTTCATAGACAAATGGAAGATGGATATGAAGTAATAGAGGTACAAACACCTTGTCTTTTAACTGCTGTTAAGGAGTTAAACGAACCAAGATATATGTCTATAGGTGGAATAGTTAATGCTTATAAGAAAGAAATAACAGTATGGAATCATGAAGATGTAGAGTTAGATCCAAAGGATTGTGGATTAAATGCATCTCCAACTCAAGTATTCCGTTCATTTACACCAGCACCAAAGGGAAAAGGTGAAATGTTAGAAGGAACAGTTAGTGAAATGGCTGTTAATGTTTTAAATAAATTAAGAGAAAAACACTATATTTAAGTAGGAAAGGACTGAGGATAATATGGCTATAAATGTAATTAATGAAAAATGTAAGGGTTGTGCAATTTGCGCTAAAAACTGTCCATTTAATGCTATTACTATGGAAGGAAAATTAGCTGTTATAGGATCAGCTTGTACTGGATGTGGTGTATGTGTAGACAAGTGTCCATTTAAAGCAATAGAAAAAGTTAAAGAAGAAAAATCTGGAGTAGATTTAAGTGAGTACAGTGGAGTATGGGTATTTGCTGAACAAAGAGAAAATAAAATAATGCCAGTTGTTGTTGAATTATTAGGAGAAGGAAAGAAGTTAGCTAAAGAAGTAGGCTGCGAATTATCTGCTGTTCTTTGTGGATATAATGTAGAAGGATTAGCTGATGAATTATTTGAGTATGGTGCAGATAAAGTATATGTTGCTGACTCAAAAGAATTAGAAAATTATACTACAGATGGTTATACTAAAGTAATTTTTGAAGCTATAAGTAAATATAAACCAGAAATAGTTCTACTAGGAGCAACTCATATAGGAAGAGATTTAGGTCCATGTTTAGCAGTAAAAGCAAATACAGGTTTAACTGCTGACTGTACAAAGTTAGAAATAGACCCAGTAGATAAGAAAATAAAACAAACTCGTCCTGCATTTGGTGGAAACTTAATGGCTACAATAGTATGTCCAAATCACAGACCACAAATGTCTACAGTAAGACCAGGGGTAATGGCTAAAGCTGAACATACACCAGGTAGATCAGGAGATGTAATTAATTTAGAAGTTGCATTTAATGAAGGAGATATAAGAACTAAAGTATTAGAAATAGTTAAGAGTGTTAAAGAAACAGTTTCATTAACTGATGCTGAAGTAATAGTAGCAGGTGGAATGGGACTTGGAAAACCAGAAGGCTTTGATTTATTAAAGGAATTAGCTAAAAAATTAAATGGAGTAGTTGCAGCATCTAGAGCAGCTGTTGATGCTGGGTGGATTGATCATGCATACCAAGTAGGCCAAACAGGTACTACTGTAAAACCTAAGATATATATAGCTTGTGGTATATCAGGAGCTATTCAACACGTAGCAGGCATGCAAAATGCAGAACAAATAATAGCTATTAATACTGCTGAAAATGCACCAATATTTGAAGTGGCTGACTATGGAATAGTAGGAGATTTATATAAAGTAGTTCCAGCTATGATTGATGAATTAAATGTAGCTACAGAATTAAGCATGGAAGAACAATTATGCTAAAAACTTATGGCAAGAAAATATTCTCTTATTGTTTAGGGATGTTATTACTAGCTTTTGGGGTGACATTTTCAATTAAATCAAATTTGGGTGTGTCACCCATTAATTCAATACCATATGTTTTAAGCTTAATAACTGAAATAGACCAAGGGTTATTAACAACTATTGTTTTTTCAATATTTATTTTAATGCAAATAGTTATTCTTAGAAAAGATTTTAAGATAATTAATTTGATACAGATAATATTTTCAAGTGCCTTTGGTAGCTTTGTAACATTATCAAATAATATATGGACTTTTCAAGCACCAACAAATTATATTATGAGATTAATAATTCTTTTAGTTAGTATGGTATTAGTTGCATTAGGATTACTTTTTTACCTAGCTGCAGATATAGTACCAATGCCAGCAGAAGGAGTTATGTTAGCAATTCAAAGTAAAACAAATAAAGACTTTGCAAAAATTAAAGTATTATTCGATACTACAGTAGTAATTATTGCAAGCTTATTATCATTACTTTTATTAGGCAAACTAATTGGTATTAGAGAAGGAACTTTAATAGCAGCAATAGGTATAGGTAAAATATTAGGAGTTTTAAAAAGAAAATATAATAGTTATATTGTAGATTTTATAAACAAGGATATAAGAATAGCTGATGATAGTGTTAGCGAAGATGATATAGATTACGGGAGGGAATTAAATTATGAGTAATAGAAAACCATTAAAAGGAGTTAAGGTTGTAGAACTTGCAACTTTTATAGCTGCAGCTAGTGCAGGAAGATTTATGGCAGACTTAGGAGCAGACGTTATAAAAATTGAAACAGCAAAAGGTGATCCTTTAAGATATACAGCTCCATCAGAAGGAAGACCTTTAGATATGTATGAAAATACAACATGGGAATTAGAAAATGCTAATAAACGTTGTATATCATTAAATATGAAAGATCCAGCAGGAAAGGAAGCATTCTTTAAGTTATTAGATACTGCAGATGTACTTATAACTAACTGGAGAGTTCAAGCTTTAGAAAGAGCTGGATTAGATTATGAAACATTAAAAGTTAAATATCCAAAGCTTGTATATGCAATATGTACTGGCTATGGTGAATATGGTCCAGATAAAGATTTACCAGGATTTGATTTTACTGCATATTTTGCAAGAGGTGGATACTTAGAGTCATTAAGACAAAAAGGAACAGTTCCAATGAATGTAGTTCCAGGACTTGGAGATCATAATGTTGGTATGAACCTTGCTGCAGGTATACTTGCTGCTCTTTATCAAGCTAAAGTAACAGGTCAAGGTGAAAAAGTTGAAACAAGTTTATTTGAAAGTGCTATATACAATATGGGTATGATGGTACAAGCTGCAAATTATGATGGTATTGCAAAAGAATATCCAATAAATATAAGAGAAGGTGCAAATCCATTTAACTCAGCATGGAGAACTTCAGACGAAAGATTTATCCAAACTTGTATGCCTGACTTCAATACTTATTATAAGAAATTTATAACAGCTATTGGAAGAGAGGACTTAGTAGATAATGAAAGCTACTTCCCAATCCAACATCTTCAAGCTAATAAATTAGGAACTGAATTATACGATATAGTTATGGATGCTTTCGGTAAGAAAAATGTATCAGAATGGAAAGAAATTTTAACTAAGGCTGATATTCCATTTAGCGTGGCACAATCATGGACAGAAATATTAGAAGATGAACAAGCTTGGGCAAATAACTGCTTCTATAAAATGAAATATGATAACGGTAATGAAAGAACTTTAGTACATCTACCTGTTAAGTTCAAAGAAATGGGGACTCCTGAATATAATAAGGGACCATTAATAGGTGAACATGGGGTTGAAATATTAGAAGAGCTTGGATATTCAGAAGAAGAAGTAAAAGAGTTAATAAATAATAAGACATTATTTGTTTGGGAAGATAATAAATAAGGTTATGTAATAAGAAGAGGGTGCTGTAAAATGAGTTAATTTAATCAATTTGCAACATCTTCTTTTATTATTTTTTATAATGTCATGTTTGATAAAAGAAGATCTAAAGGTAAGTTAGGAAGAAAAATATCTGGAAGAGTAAGTAATAAGATAGGTTTATTTAATGGGATAACTATAACTTTTATGTTAAATATTGATAAAAGCATTACCAATTGTATTAATTCGTATTATAATTTAATGGATATAAAGATAATCAAAAGATTTAATATTTAGAAATATATACACCGGTTAGATAGTTAAGAGTTAAGAGTTAAGAGTTAAGAGTTAACAATTGTAAAATTATTTAGGTGTATAATTGAGGAGGAGAGTTTATATGGAAATACAAGAAATAAAAAAAAGAATGTATAGTGGAAAGCTTTATTATTGTGATAATGAAACATTGGCTAATGAGCAACTTAAGTCTTTGGAAATGTTATATGATTTTAATGCAACACGTCCTTTAGAGCAAGATAAGAGAAAAGAGCTTTTAAAAAATATGTTTGCTGAAATAGGTGAGAATTGTTATATAGAACCACCGCTTCATGCAAATTGGGGTGGTAAAAATGTTCATTTTGGTAATGGAGTTTATGCTAATTTCAATCTTACACTAGTTGATGATTGTGATATATTTGTGGGGGATAACGTTATGTTTGCTCCAAATGTTACTATAACAACTGGAACACATCCAATACATCCAATATTAAGAAGTAAAAAAGCTCAATATAACCTACCTGTTCATATAGGGAATAATGTGTGGATTGGCGCAGGTGTCACTATATTACCAGGGGTTAAGATTGGAGATAATACTGTAATTGGTGCAGGGAGCGTAGTTACTAAAGATATTCCAGCTAATGTTGTAGCCATAGGAAGCCCTTGTAAAGTTTTTAGAGATATAAATGAAAATGATATGAAATATTATAATAAAAATATGGAAATTGATATTGAGTAACAACTATTAATATAATTTGAAGTAAATAGAAAGTGGACAGGTTAATTTAAACTATAAAAAGGCAAACAGGGTATTAAAATTATTTGAATTTAAATGAGGTGTTGAGAATGTATAGAATTGAAAATTTCAGTGTTCACATAGGGGAATTAGGTAGAGATAGAATGGTAAGAGTATATTTACCAGGTGATTATGATGAAAAAGAAGATAAAAGATATGCAGTACTTTATATGCAAGATGGACATAATTTATTTTATGAGGAAACTGCATCATTTGGGGAAGCATGGAGAATTCAAGATGCTGTAAGTGCCATTGAGAAAGAAGGTAGAGATGGAATTATAGTAGTAGGAGTAGATTGTAATTTAGATGGTGGTAGACCAGATGAATATTCTCCTTGGGTAAATGAAAATTTATCAGAGTTCATACCTTCAAGTAGTTTAAAAAGTGGTGGTGGAGAAGGAGATCTATATGTAGATTTTTTAGTTAAAACATTAAAACCACTTATAGATAATAAATATAGAACTCTAAAAGATAGAAGTAATACATTTATTGCTGGATCCTCATTAGGAGCATTTATTTCCTTATATGCAGGATATAAATATAAAGAAATATACTCAGTTGTTGGAGCATTTTCAACAGCAGCTTGGTTTAAAAAAGATAAATTGATGGAATTTATAAGAGAGAACTTTAAAAAAGGAACTAAGGTTTATTTAGATATAGGAACTAATGAAACTTCAGATAGAAAAAATGAAAACTTTAATAGTATTTATTTAGAAGACACAAAAGATATAGCAAATTTGCTTTTAGAATTAGGACAAGATAGTGAAGATTTGAAGCTTGTTATTGATGAAGGGGCAAAGCATTCTGAAGCCGCTTGGAGAAAGAGATTTCCAATATTTTTAGAGTGGATTTAAAGTAGGACTACGAAGGTCTAGAAAATTTCCAGGTACGAGCTACAATGGATAGAAGAATTATATAAATAAGCAACAAATACCTCCTAGGTTAAAATTTGACCTGGGAGGTATTTGTTTTGAAGGGATAACGGAATAATTTTCAATATATTTTATAGTAAAATCTGTCGATAAGTTAGCATAAAACTTCATATTTATGCAACATTCATTTTCTATAATTTAAATATAGGAAATAAAAGAAAATAAATTAGAGCTTAATGCAATATTTAAGTTGAAATGGAGGATTTATGGGTAATAATAATTTAACTTTACAAGAAAATGAGAAAATTATAAAGGATTTAACTATTTTAAAGCTAAAAAAGAATTTTGGGTTTATAAAAAGTGATGAATATGAAGAGGAACTTATTGATCTTACTACTGATTATGAGTTAACTGATTTTTTAGAAGTCTTATCTAAGATTGCCTTTGAAGAGGTTATGAAGCAGGTTGAAGAGATGGAGATGGAAGGTGAAGTTATCAAAGTATTGCTTAATGAAAAGTTAGAATTACATTGTGATGGGGATGTAACCGAAGTTAATGCAGATGTAATTTTAATGAGCAAAGCGAGTATTGAAGTAATTGATATAAAATCCTTCGATTATGATTTTATTAATTCTTCAAAAAATATAGATATTAAGCTCCTTGGATTAGCTACTATAGACAAGTTCTTAAGTAGTATTACAAATGATAATATAAGACTTACAATAATTCAGCCAAACTTAATGACAACATCTATATACGAAACAGATATAGTGAGTCTTCTGCATCAATGTGAATATAACTTAATATAATTCGAAACTAAGAATTGGAACTTAGATATTTTTGTTTCTATGTGATACTTACTTTGCACTGTTTATTAAGTGCTTATGTAAGTTCACATAACATCATTTATGGTTAGTATAATAAAAGCTTTAAATATAATTGAAAGGAAAATATATATGGATATGAAGGATGAGAATTTAATAAGCACTATATTTAATGATAAAAACTTAAATAAAGATGAAAGATACATGATTTTAACTCTTAAATATTATGATAATGATGGAGATAACATAATAAAAGTTACCTTAAGAGAATTATCCAATGTATTTGGTATAACAAGAATCTCAAAGGTTCAGTCAATTTTAAAAGCTTTAGTAGATAAAGGATATATATCTACTGAAAAATCTATAGGAAAAGCAACTAACTATAGTTTTGTAAAAGAAGGCTTAATATTTAAAAATAATGAAGATATAAGTAATGATCAAATAGCACCTAAGGCCGAAAAGGTATGTACAGAAAGTAATACTCAAATAGAACCTATGGTCGAAAAGGTATGTACAAAAAGTAATTGTCAAATAGTACCTAAGGCTGAAAAGGTATATACAAAAAGTAATGACCCAATAGAAGAAAGTAATAAAAAAATACTTAGTGAATCTATAGAGACGTGTAATTGTAATGAGAGTAGAATTGGGACAAAATCAAGTGAAATAGACAGTTTGACAGGGGTATACAATGCTAAAAATAGTCTGTCAGATAGAGATAAAGATGATAATATAAATAGTTATATAAATAATAATATAAATAATAAATTATATATAAATATATTTAATACCTGGAATAAAATTAATATAAATAGGGAGGCACATATAAATCCTAAAATCACAGATTCAATAAATTCAGCATCTAAAAATTATTTAGAGGAGCAGATTATACAAGCTATAGAAAACTACAGTAAGGTTTATCATAGCAATCATTATTATAATCATCCTTGGAATCTTGTTAATTTTCTTAGTAGACCAAATGGAATCAAGAGGTTTATTGATACTGGGGATATATGGCTAAGTTATAAAAATAAATATGAAAATGAGGAGCTTTATGGAGCAGATTTTGATATAGAAAAATATATTGATTAGTGGACTAGATCGAGGTGAGAGGTAACTTTTGGTGAGATAAAAAGAGGGGGAGAGTTTATGTTAGACAATAATCAAGTAGTTTTAGAGCAGGAAGTTTTGTGCTCTATGTTTAGGAATAATGAGCTTATTATAAAGGCTAGAGACAGTATAAAGCCTGAGATGTTTTTGTATGATAAGCATATGAAAATTTATTTAGGGATATTGGATATGGTAAACAATAAGATGGAAGTAGATTTAGTTACTTTTCTTCAATATCATAGCACTGAAATTAAAAATATGGATGGAGCATCTTATATTTCTGATATTTATACATGTAATGGTAGTGATAGTGGCTTCAATACAAAGCTAGAGTTACTTATTAAAAATTATAAAAAGCACCTTTATGTTGAAATGATGAATAAGTTAAATGGTGATATGGCACTTGAGGATATTGAAGGTGAACTTGAAAATGTAAAGGTTAAAGTTCATAAGTGTGAGATTAAAAAGGAGTTAGATATTGTAAGTCAGTTTGATGACTATATAAATTGGTTATATAACTCAGATAGAAATAATGGTATAAAAAGTGACTTCATACATCTTGATAAATATTTAGGTAACTTCCAGAAAGGTAGACTTATTACTGTATTTGCTAGAAGTGGAGTTGGTAAAACAACATTTTCACTTCAGCTTGCTGCAAATATGATTGAAAATAAAGCTAAAGTATTTTATGGTAGTGCAGAGATGACAAGAAACCAAGTCTTTAACAGAATGGCAGCTAGTCATTTGTCTATATCTAGTAAATCTATAGATGATGATTCAATTAATAATCAAGATAAGGATAACATAACAAAATATATGGCAAAACTTCTTAATAGCAGCTTTTATGTATCAACAGAAACAGATTTTAATAAGTTTATAAATGAAGTTAAAGTGTACAAGCTTCAAAATTCTTTAGATGTAGTTTTTGTTGATTATATAAATAAGTATATAGACTTTAGCGATAAAGATATTATGACAAACAAGCTTGGAAAAATAAGTGGAATGCTTAAAACTCTAGCTATGGAAGAAGATATATGTATAGTACTAATGGCTCAAGCTAATAGAGTTGTTGATAAAAAAGGTGGAGATATGGCTATAGAAAAGATTGATTCTAGTGATATTCAAGATAGTGCTAGAATTGAGCAAGATAGCGATCAGGTTATAGCTCTTTATAGAAATATAAAGCTTGATGATAAGATGTATAGAGAAGCTTTATTTAAAAAGGGAAAATTAAAATATTCATCAAAAAATGCAGATGAAAACCCAGAATGTATAAATGCAATATTAATAAAAAATAGACATGGAGACAGAGGAACCTGTGCTTTAAGATGGAACGGCAGATATTCAAGAGTAACAAATTTTTAAAATTTATAATCTAAAATAAAATACTCGTAAATGAGTATAATGCTTAAATAAAAAACATACAGAGTGATAATTCGAACATATTTTCTAAAAAAGTATTTAAATATTATTGGAAATTATGTATAATATTTATATCGAATGTACGTTTGGTTAGAAGGGTGTTGAATTGGGGGAATAAAAATTGTTATCTGGGAGAGAGTTTAAAAGAATTAGAGGCGAAATAACTAAAATACTTAAAGAAATTACAGAACATGAATTATTTAATAATTTTATATTTTATGATGAGGTTCCTACAGAAGAATTACAATATTGGAAGTATGATATTTCAATAATAGAAGAGGATTTTAATGCTTCAATACAAAGTGTATGTGGTTACTTTGTTGCTTCTCAAAAGGTTATGCAAAATAGAGAGTGTAATATTAATGGCTTTTTTAGAATCAATGATATTATAGCTGAGGAATTTTATTATATTGATAATGTGAATGGGCCACTAAATAAGTTAGCAAATAGCTTGAAAGAAATTAAAAGCTTTGCAGAAACAGATCTTGAAATTTCAATAGGAATAAATGCAGGAATCAATAATGAATGCCAATGGCTTAGAGAAGTTTGTGAAGAAAATATGCTTATAATACATTCAGCTGAAAATGAAGACTTTGTAGATGTAAGCTGTATGATGAGTGAAAGATATGACCTTAGATGTACAAAGGAGAAAGATAATAATAAAGTAGAATTATTAAGAATTCCTTTTGATAAAGTAAAATATTTTGATAACTTTGAAAGGATTAATAATAGAAACAATTATTATGAAGAAGAAAAATACAATTATATAAACAGCAATACTGAGAAAGAATATAAAAGTGAAATAAACAATACTACAGAAAATGATGAAGATAATGGTACTACATATGAAAAGTTATGTGAATTAATAAGTGGTGTATGGACATATGATGAGCTTATAGTAGATTTCACTCAAAAAAGAATAACAAAAGAAGGAGAAAAAATAAGATTAGGTAAAAAGCAAATGGAAATACTGAAGATACTTGTATACAATAAAGGCAATATTATAAGCAGGGAGCAGCTAATACAATATGTTTGGTATACTGATGAAGTTAACGATAGAACAGTTGATGCACATATAAGTAAAATAAGAAGAGAGCTAGGATTAACATGCATAAAATCAGTTCCAGGATATGGGTATAGATTAGAGTGCTAATTAATAATACAAACTTTTAGTATTAAAAGGGACAGTATATAGATTTTTTTACACAAATCTATATACTGTCCTTTTTAAGAGAGAATAGAAAAAGATCCAGCTACTCATAATGATTAGCTGGATCTTTTTAGAAAGGTGAAAATACCGATTTCTGATTTGGTAATTTATAATTAAATTTCAAATTTAGTGATTTGTCTTTCAGTTACCTTAGCTGCATACTTGGCAACTATAGCTCCCTTTTTGCTTACAAAAATATCATTTTCTAAAATGATATCCATTAAGTCGGATACTTCCTCAGTACTAAGGTTTTGTTTAACACCTGAAATTGATAATGAATATTTTTCGTCAGTTTCAGTTAAAAAAGTCATTGATAAAGTATATTCCATAGTTTGTTCCCCCTTAAACGATATTTAAAATTTTACCATAATGGCACAGGTAATTTTGTTTAGTAGAAGTTAAGTGAAAGTTCAAATCTCTGATTTGGTAACTTGAACTTACACTGTAAGTGTATACCTATGAACGTATCTGAATAGGTGTTTCCTTTATAAGCCCTTCTAGGTTCAGTCAGTTAGAAATTAGTTGTTTTGTAGTAGTGATGTTTCGTTTACGTAGTAAGCGACAGTAGTGTTCTTTAAAACTGTCTTAATACCTTCGGCTACAGCGAAGATTGAGTCAGCAGAAGCATTTCCTTTAACATTAGCAAAGGATTTTGTTTTGTAAACTGTGTTTCCTTCGTCGTCAGTTCCATTTTCAAGCTTAAAAGCTAATGATACTTTTTGTAATTCTTTATTGGCTGCCATTTAGCATACCCCCTTTTTATTTCTTCACTTAATAAATATGATGTAATATAAAAGTTTTATTGTTTTTACTGAACTTTTATATATTTTTAAGAAATTCTTTTAGTTATTTCATCATTATCTATTACAATGCCAAGCTTAGTTGAGACTATAGTATTTAGCTTGTTAATAGAGTAGGTTAAGTTCATTATTTGCTTTTCTAGTCTTACTAACAGATAAGCACTAATGGCAACAGGAAAGCCAACATTAGCGATTAAGTTTAATAAATCATTAATTTCCATAAATAAACCTCCTTTAGATTTAAAGTTTAAAAGTATGTCTACTTATTAAATATGAAAGTGGTAGGGGATTTTTATACTTATTAGTAATAATAAGTTATACTTTAAAATAAGATACTCGTAAATGAGTATAAGCATGATAAAAAATACACTTAACTTATAGTTTTTCAAAGATAAGAATTGATGAATTAGAGCTAGAATTTGAGGAAGTATAATAGTAATAATATTTTTGTATTAAATATATAAAATGACATTATTTATGTTATAAGATTCAAATGAAAAAACTAATATATTTGTGGAGGATAAAATGCTAATTAGAAATAAGAAAATTATTGCTATATTATTGGCAATTGCTATATCAGTTACAAGTGTAGGGTATAAAGCTGTATTTGCTTTTGATAAAATTAGTAGATTGAAAGAAGGTGAAAGAGAAATATTATTTGAGACATCATTCGAACTAGATGAAATAGATAAAAATTTTTTAACGTCAACTGTTGATAAAACTAAAGGAAGCAAAAATATCTATGGCTTAGATATGGAATCATCTATAGATGGAAACATTAACGATATAGGAATTAATAATGACGAAGAAATAAAAACAAAAATGAGTACAAAGATTACAAAAGGTCCTACAGGTACATGGAATCAGGCATCGGGAAAAGGCTGGACAGGTGACAGAGCTATGGAGATTGCAGGAATTCATAAAGGTAATGGAGAGGCGTATTCATATAATGTAATTTATGAGGATTTAAATATTAAGGTGGATAAGGATACTAGATTGAGCTATACAATTTTTCCAAGTATGCTAGATGCAAGTAATTATGATTATGATTATACTCAAATGCATATTTCAATAGATCTAGAGTTTACTGATGGAACTTATTTAAGTGACTTAGGAGCGATAGATCAGTATGGTACTAGGTTGAATCCACAATCTCAAGGGGATAGTAAAGTTTTAACTACTAACCAATGGAATTATATTTCAAGTAAAATAGGCGATGTTGCCAAAGGGAAAATAATTAAAAATATATTATTTGTTTATTATAATAAAGAAAATCCAAAAGAAGTAGATGCTAAATTTAAAACCTATATAGATGACCTAAAAATCTATAATGAAATAGATAAAAAATATAAGCATAAATCTGATTATGTTAACATTTTGAGGGGAACTAATGATTCACCAAATTTTTCTCGTGGATTAACAGTTCCAGCAGTGGTAGTACCTCATGGTTTTAATTTTTTTGCACCTGCAACAACAGATGCAGATAATAAAATATATAATTATCAAGATAGAAAATTAAAACATATAACTATATCCCATGAGCCATCATATTGGGTTGGAGATAGGGGTACTTGGCAATATATGATTAATACATCTATAAATATTGATGATGTAACTAGTGGAAGTGATATTGGAAATAAATCAAGAGAAGCTGAATTTTCACATGAAAATGAAGTTGCAAAAGCTCATTATTACAGCGTAACCTTTGATGAAGGTTCTAATGCTAGTAATTCGAAGATAGAGATTGCTCCAACAGAGCATGGAGCTGTAAGTAGATTTACCTTTGACAAGAATTCAAAAAATAGAAATATAATCTTTGATAGTACAAGAGCTGATGGTACCTTAGTATACAATGAAGATGGTTCATTTGAAGCTACAAGCAATGACATAAGCAATGGTATGCAAAAGATGTATATTTATGGTGAGTTTTCTGAAAAACCAATAGCAACAAAGGTTGAAGGTGATAAACAAGGTATTGCAAGTTTTAAAAGTGATGTTGTAGAACTTAAATTAGCAACTTCATTTATAAGTATGGAGCAGGCAAAAAAGAATCTTGAATTAGAGATAAAATGCAGTGATAATTTTGATTCAATCTTTCAACAAGTTCAAAATCTTTGGGATGAAACATTAGATTTTGTAGATGTAAAAGGTGCTACAGAGGATCAACTAGTAAGTTTATATTCAAATATATATAGATTAAACGCTTATCCAAACTTATTATCAGAAAATACTGGTACTAATGAAAATCCACAGTGGAAATATAAATCACCTTATAATGAGCATCAGGTTGTAGATGGAATTTTATATTATAATAATGGATTCTGGGATACATATCGTACAGTATGGGCTGCTTATGATTTATTTACAAGTAAAAAAGTAACTAAATTACTAAATGGATTAGTTCAGCATTACTATGATAATGGTCATGTACCAAGATGGATTGCACCAGGTGGTACTAATTCAATGGTTGGAACAAGTTCAGATATTATATTTGGAGATGCAGCAGCTAAAGGTATAGAATTTGATCTACAAGGAGCTTACGAATCAGCAATTAAAAATGCTGCAGCAGCTGTTGATCCAAAGAACTTAACAAATGGTGGTCGTGCTTTGTTAAATAAGTCTATCTTTGAAGGATATACTGCACATGACGAGCAACACGAAGGATTTTCTTGGTCAATAGAAGGATATTTAAATGATTATGGAGTACATCAACTTGCAAAAAAATTAGGTAAGGAAGATGAAGCTGAATACTATTTAAATAGAGCTTTAAATTATTCTAAGCTATTTAAATCAACAGGTGATGATGTATCTAAAAAATGGCTAAGAGGAAGAAATGCTAATGGTGATTGGTCATATTCTGATGAAGACTTTAATCCATTCTTCTGGGGAGATGATTACACTGAAACTAATGCTTTCAATATGGCTGTATCAGTAACTCAAGATGGGCAAGGTTTAGCAAATTTATATGGTGGAAGAGAAGCATTAGGGGAAAAGATTGATACTATTTTTAATACAAATGGTGATTACTGGGGATATGGTGCTAATAAAAGCATTGGTGGAATTCATGAACAAAAAGAGGCTAGAGAAATAAAATTAGGACAATATGGACATTCAAATCAACCATCACATCACATTGCATATATGTATAATTATGCTGGGCAGCCTTGGAAAACACAAAAATATGTAAGAGATATATTAAAGCGTATATATGTTGGAAGTGATTTTGGTCAAGGATATATAGGGGATGAAGATAATGGAGAAATGAGTGCCTGGTATCTTTTTTCAGCACTTGGATTCTATCCTGTATCAATGGGGAATGATGAGTATGCTATAGGAGCACCTTTATTTGATGAAATAACAGTTAAACTAGATAATGGCAAAAAGATTAAAGTAAAAGCTCATAATAATAGCGATGAAAATATATACATCCAATCTATGAAGCTAAATGGTGTAGAATATAATAAAAACTATATAAAACACTCTGCTTTAAAAGATGGAGCAGTAATAGAATTTGTAATGGGTAATACACCTAATTATAAATGGGGAACAGGTGAAGATGATCTACCTACATCAATTACAAAAGGTGATGAAATACCAAACCCTTTAGAAGATATAACAATTACAAATGTTAAAGTATCAGATAAATTAGAGAAAGAAGTATACGCTGATACTGTTTATTCAAATATTAAAGATGTTAAAGCTTTATTTGATAATGACTCTAATACAGCTGCGATTTTAAATAATTCTGAGAATAATGAAATAATATATAGCTTTACAACTCCAAGTGAAGTAAGGATGTTAACTTTAACATCAGCACGTGAAGGAGATGCACCAACTGGATATATTTTAAGTGGTAGTTGTGACGGTGAAAATTGGGAGGTTATAGACGAAAGATGTGATCTAAGATTCCAATGGCAAAGATACACAAGGCCATTTAAATTAAATGATGAAAAGATAAAAGGATATAATCATTATAAGTTAGAATTAATTGGTGGAAATACCTTATCAGAGATAGAGCTTATAGGGAAACACTTAAGGACATAAGGATATTATTAGTTTGTATCTTTTTATAAGCTCAAAGTACCTTTCATAAAAATATAATACTATTAATATAATTAATTTATGAAAGAGAAATGAGGGGATAACATGGATAACGTATTAAATATTGAGAAATGTAAAATTTGTGGAGGTTTAGTTAGTATAGAAAATTCATCTGATGGATTAACTAAGATTTGTACTTGTTGTGGTTATTTTTACAAAAAAGAAAATCAGAAGAGTGAAGTAGGAGGTCACTGTGGAGATTGTAATAAAGAAGAAATTGATTCTGTAGATATAAAAGAAATCGAATATCTAAATCCATGCGGAGCTTATAAGCTAGTGACTTTTAGTGGAATTGGGCAAGTAGGAACTTTGGGAGAAAATGTCAGTGAAGAAGAAGTATTAAAGAGATTTAATTTTACTGATACTTCTAGATTAGATTTAAATAAAACCTATATTAATTATAGAAATACAGAGACAAATGAATTTAAAGTAATCTTTGGAAATGGTAATCCAGAGAGTTATGATGAGTTTGTTGGAAAGGTAAAACACTAGTTGAGATTAAATTCTAAGAAGGAATAAACTATTATGCTCCATCTATGGATAGTATGAATAAACTGTATTGTAATAGAAAAGAAGCAGATAGATTTATCAGTGAAATTTAGAAATCAACTTTTCGTTGCTTTAACTAGAGCTAAGTGTTGGGTTAAGGTTAGGGGAGTTGGAGATTATAAATTCTATGAAGAATTTAATAAAGCTATAAATGCTAATGAAAAATTTGAGTTTAAGTTTATTAGGCCAAAAAATAATGCTGATGATCTAGAGGCTAAAGATGTTGATAGTGAAGAAAGTAATTAATAAGAAGATATATCAATAAACATAATAGAAGAAACAAAAAAATATTAAATATAATGGAATGATTGAAGTGGTTTTCAATTTAAGCTTAGGAGTTAAGGCTCTTAAGCTTTTCTTTTTACCAATGATTTTATAGATGCTTAAAATTAAGTAAGACAATTGTTTAATAGGAAGAGAGCAATTATCATATAATTTATACTTTAAAATATAATATTTATAGACAAGGAGAAATACAGCAAAAATATACAAAAGTTCACTTTAAAGTATAAAATAAAACAAATAATTTCATTTAAATTGAATATATGTAATAAAATATATATAATTTATTTGTATGTAAAAATATACTAAATATGCATTGTAATTGTGAGGAGAGTTTATGTCAGTAGAAAATTATATTAAGAGTAATATTAAAAATGCAGGAGATAAAGTTTATGTTGTACCTGAAATTCCAGAAAAGAAATTAAATAATGCTATTTCTGCCATTGCACCAAGCATAAATCCAGAATACGTTTTAGCTATAATAGATTCAACATTATTTGGAAGTGCAAAAGAGGGATTAATCTTTACTGGAGAAGGAATGTATAAAAAATATTCTTTTGAAGAAAGAGAAGAATATAGATTTGAAAATATAAAAAAGGCTGAATATGAAGTTACAAAGAAGATAAAAGATAATGGGAAAGTAGAAGAGAAGGAGCATATTTATCTGCAAATGGATGATGATAATAAAATTGAATTATCTTCATCATATTTGATGAATGTAAAGTATAAGGAATTAGTTAAAGTAATTAATGGAATAATTAACGAAGCTGGTGAAGATAAACAGTATATAGCTACATCACAAATGCTTCCTTTAGCATCTATGGATAATGATATAAAGGACGCATATGTAAAAATAATCTGTAATTTTGCGTACTCAGATGATAATGAAATAGATTCTAAGGAGTATGCTGAAATAATTTCATTAATAGTTAGAATAGACTATAATAGTGAAAATCGTTTAAAGATAAGAAGCTATATGTGTGATAAGTCAGAGTGTGAGAATACCGATGATTTAATTCAGTATATTAATAATAATGTTCCAGAAGGTAGTTTAGAGGTAATAAGAAAATCTCTTATAAAAGATATAATTTATATATATAAGATTAACAATGATATAAATAATTGGAAAGAAAATAGGTTTATTGTTGATTTACAAGAAAAATTTAATATTGAAGATGAGCATGTTAGATTAATTTTAGAAGCAATCAAGAATGATGAAGAAATTTTATCAATGAGAAAAAATGATAGTGAAATAAAGAAATCTATGAAGGATTTAGCAGCAAAAGCTGGTGCTGTAGGAGTTCCTTTAGCTGCTATTTATTTTTCAGGGTCAGTAGTTGGTATGAGTGCTGCTGGAATAACATCTGGATTAGCAACTTTAGGAATGGGTGGATTATTAGGTTTTTCAGGTATGGTTACAGGAGTAGGAGTAGTAGTTTTACTTGGAGTTGGAGCATATAAAGGAATAAAAAAAGTTACAGGTATAGGTGAATTAGAGAATAACAAACAAAGAGAAATGATGTTACAAGCTATAATAAAAAATTCTCAAAAATCACTAGATTATCTTATAGATGATGTTAATGAAATTTCTAGATTACTCATGGATGAGATGAGAAACGGATTAGAATCTTCAAAGAAAATTGAAAAGCTGTCTGCGTTATTATCTATGATGAGCAAGGGAGCTAAGGCAACTTCGGAGAAAATTAATTATGCAGAAAGTGAATCTGTTATATCTCATTTGCCAAAAAAATTAGATATGCTTAGATTAGAGGAATTAACAAGTGAACCGACAAAACAAAAATTCCGTGAATATATACTAGCTTGTTATGAAGAACAAGAGGTAAATAGGGAAGATGGAGATGAAAGTTCTATTGAGTTTATTTTAAATGATAAGCTTTCTTTAAATCAATTTGAACAATTATATGCTGTTTTTGAAGCAATTGGTTATACAAATGTAACTGATGCAGCTTTTGCATCTGCAAAGGGAGCAGCTAAAAATTTAGTTAAGAGTGTTTTAGGTAAGTAAGAAATTAAAGAACTTTACAAGGGGGCTGTAAATATGCCAGAAAAACATATAGGTGATGAGGTTTTACAACAAGCTGGGAAATCAATGTTAGTACAAAAACATCAGGGACAAACTATAGAAAAACAGTTAGGTAAAATTCAGTCATCTCTAAATGAGTTAGCAGAAATAAATAGTAAAAATATAGATGAGCTTGATTTGTTACTTATGCAAGCAGAATTGTTATGTCAAGAACAAGGGTTAGATACTAATAATTATAAAGATTATATTAATGATATAGATTTGTTGTCAGAAGATGAGAAGTCAGAAATTAAGGTTGATAACCTTGAAATGCTTAGTGTTGTTGGAGTTAATGATAATATTAGTTGGGAAGAATATATGAATAATATTAACTCCTATGCAGAAAAAAACAAAATTAATTTTTCTAAAGATCCATTTGAAAATCTAATGACTGAAGCAGAAAAATCAGAGCTTGGAAAAAGAATACGTGAAGATTATACAATGAAAAAAGCAAATTGTGACAAGTATGATTATCTTATTGCAGGTTTTTGTGGCGTTGCTACTGGATTAATTGATGTGTTTTTTGTTGGTATGCCTGGTGAAAGTAAATTAGGAAATTGGACTGATAAAAAGGTTTATAATATAGTAGAAAAATTCTCTCAAATTGTATGGAATTCTGATAAGAAAAACGGACTTACTAATTCAAAATCAGCTCCGGAAGGAATAGCAGGTGCAATTGGATATCTAGAGAGAAGATTCAAAGTTAACTATGATGCTAGATATGCAGCTGATTTGAATTTAGGTGATAACATTTTAAATATGAGTGCAAAAAATCATCACTTAAAATCATTAGGACATGCTCCTGATTTAATAGGATTATTTTTTTCAGTTTTAGATCAGTTTACAGGAAAAAATAGCTTTATAAGCGATGGTAGAATCATTAGAGTTGAACCTATAGGAAATCATTTTGAGTTAAAAGGTGGAAATTTCTTTGCTAAGTTATTTTCAGGTTTTTATAATTGGATAGGACATATTATGTCTGATATTGCTGGATCAAGTGGTACAAGAGGTCATTTGAAAAATGGAAGAGGTGCAGGTGTTGCTATACCATTTTTTGAAATGTTTCAATTATGTAATTTTGGTTCATTTAATGTTAATGGTGAAGAGAAAAATTTAGCAGAGTTATCAGTTAAGATATTTGAATCAGGTTACGATGCAAGACATGGTGCAACTATGGCTATACCGGTTATGATTAATGAAATTATGATTAGATTGCTATGGTCAATAAAAAGTCGTTTTTATCATGGGAATACGTGGAAGGATTCTATACCTTTAGGAGATAAACCAGAGCTTAGACGTATGTTATTAGTTGGACATGGTTCATTATGTATTGTAGATGGAATTGATGCTGGATTGCGCTCTGGTGGCAATATATTAAACTTTGCACTTCATTTAAATTTAATAGGATGGTCCAGGTTTGCTTTTGCAGGATTACAGGAAGTTAGGTTAATTTATAATAAAAATGCTTTGAATATAGAGTCTATAGATACTGATTTACAACAGGAATGGGAGATGTTATACGGAGCATTGTAAGTTATAAGTGATATTTAAAATAGAAAAAGGTCCAGTCAATCATTATGATTAACTGGATCTTTTTTACTTATAAAGATGTTATTGTTTAAAATAATATCCATGGTAATTAATTATTTGTTTAATTTGTCGCTGAATGTATAGATTTGAACTGACTGAGGTTGCTAAAAGTACCAAATCTAAAATGAATATTTAAAACTAAGTAATAATGAGTTAAAATCATATTACAAAAATTATAGGGGATATATGGTATAATATAAATATAGGTTGTTAAGGGATTTTTATAGGTGGTGGAGATATGGATTTTGTATTATTAACAATACTTTTTGTTGTTGCAGCAGTTCTTTCAAGTCCTAAATATAAAGGGCGAAAAGGAGAACAGAAAGTTGCAGGATATTTAGATAATTTAGATGTTAATGAGTATAGAGTTATTAATAACTTACTTTTAAAAACTGAATATGGAAGTAGTCAAATAGATCATGTAATTGTATCGGTGTATGGGATATTTGTTATATAAACAAAAAACTATAGGGGCTGGATAGTTGGAAGTGAATATGCCGATAACTGGAAACAAGTTATATATAAAAGAAAAGAAACTTTAAGAAATCCAATAAAACAGAATTATGGACATATAAAAGCATTAAAGAAAAAACTAAGATTACATAATAATATAAAATATATATCTATAATAGCTTTTACAAATAGAGCTACATTAAAGGTTAATACACAAACACCAGTAATTTATACAAGGGATCTTTTAAATGAAATTAGAAGATATAATGAGAGAACTCTATCTATACAAGAGGTAAATGATATACATAATTCTTTAGCAAGTAATAACGTAGATTCAAAAGAGATGAGAAAGGAACATGTCAATAATATAAAAAGAAATATAAGAAATGGTAGATCATCGCAGAATATGGATATTTGTCCTCGGTGTGGAGGAAGTCTACTACAAAGAAATGGGAGGAATGGATTTTTTATAGGTTGTAGTAATTTTCCTAAATGTAGGTTTACTAAAAATATATGGATGAATATGTATGTGATAAAAAGCAAATTGAGATAGCGTTTTGGAGAGAAACTAAGAATTAAAGAATTATAATGAAGCATTTGTTAGTGGCAGGTGCTTCTTTTTTTGATTAAATAATTAGCATATAAAATTAAAGGTAATAAATAAATATAAGTTAGATCTAAAATTCGAAAAAATTAATCATTTTTTCTTTGTGCTAGCATATCATTAAAATATAAGCAATAAATTTTAGGAGTTAAAAATGAATAAAGTAGATCTTACACCAATTATACAAAAAGGCGAAATTTTTTGGTTTTTCAAATCTGATCCAAGGATTGTTGTAAAGTTGTTAGCAGATATAAAAGATGGGGAAGAGCAAGAAGCACAAAGGCCTTGGATAAAGAAGAAGGTTAAGGAAATTAGTGATTATGTCGGAGGGAAAATTAAATTTGAAGGATCAGTATTGAAGTGTGCAGGAATATTACCTTCAGCCCCGGTGCTAGATATAATAGATCCGCTAAAAATACAGAAAGATGATAAAGGTAACTACTATATTGAATTTCCAACAACTGAGGAGGAGATTAAAAATTTCTTAGGATGTATTGAAACTGTCGATGGGCAGCATAGGCTTCGTGCCTTCATGGATGACTTTATCAACATGAATTTATCAGATGATATAGTATATGAAATGGGATTTTTCGTGTTTGAAAACCTGGGCTTACAGGAAAAGAGAGAATTATTTTTGATAACTAATGAAAAGCAGGATACAATGTCTAAGAATTTATTAAAGTTAATGAAAAAATATCTTGGACTACTTGATGATAACGATGAGAGAATATACGAAATTGTAGAAGGCTTAAATAAAGAAAATTACTCTCCTATTAAGGGGAAAATTGTTATTGGAGAGCAAAAGGTTAGTGGTGGTTGGAAAGAAACACAGGTATCAAAAGTAATAAAGAATAGTGATTCTTTTAATAAGTTAAAGGATTTAGAGGATAATAAGATTAAAAAGATTATTTCTAATTATCTTAAGGCGTGGGAAGAAGTATATAATAAGAAGATAAAAACTAATAAACATATAATAACTAAGATTAGTGGATTTAGATTTATGATGTATATATTCCCTAAGATTTATGATACATTAATAAATTTAGAACTAGCAGCAACAGTTGATAATTTTAAAACCTATGTAAAAATTGTGAAAGATGCTTCAGCAGTAGATGATGTCTTTGATGATAAAACTCATAAGCTTGCGTTTAGAGGTGAAGGTGGTACAATAAAGCTTGCCAATGATATTGCTGGTGAATATGAAAAAATTCTAAAGAAGCGTTCTAAAAAATTTGATCCAAGTGATGGAATATAACAATGGTAAGTGAATTAAATGATCTTCTAACAAGAAATAATATAAAAATTGAAAATTTCGAAGTTGTAGTATATCAATATTTTATTTTATCTGTATTTGAAGATTTAACTTTATATCTTCGTAAAGGTAACAATAAGAAGGCGTTTAGAAAAATTCTTAGAAATTCAACAGATAAAGATCTAGAAGTGAGAAAAATAGTTGGAAGAATAACTGGGCTAGATTTAAATGATAAAGAAATAGCTAGGATCTTAGAATTGATCCTAGCCTTTTATAATAAAAGGGATACAAGAGAAGGAGTATCTAAGGAGACGAAGGTATTACTTTTAGAAAGTCAACGATATAAGTGTAAGATATGTGGAGAACATATTAATTTAAAGAACTCACATTATGATCATATAGTTCCTTGGTCATTAGTAGGTGATGAACTTAAGGATAATTATCAGATGCTTTGCGAAGGATGTAACCTACGAAAGAAAAATAGTATTATTTTTGGTGTTAAAGAATTTTTTAAAAATAGAAATAAAGTAATGTAACTAAAATAAATATATAATTATTTGATTACTATGCTATAGAAATATTTAATAAAAGTATAGTAATTATTTAGAAAAGGTAGTTAGAATGAACTACCTTTTTTGTGGTATATAATTAAGATATATTAATGAGGTTACTAGATAAAGATAATAAAATACTTTAGGATAGTTAACAACATAATTTATGATCAGTACTTTTAAGATGATTTTGAAAATTCATGATGATATAATAAAGTAGACAAATTTTTTATGAAAATATTATGTGATGTGTTTAAATGATGTAATAGTAGAAAGTTTGAATTTGTATGTAGAATATTAAACTTATTGGAGAGTGGGACAATTATACTAGATGGGGAATTTTTCAGTGTAAAAAGTGAAGATTACAATGAAAAAACATATAATTGTGTAGTAAAAGCTGTTGAAAAGCTTGACGAGATTGGAGATAAGCCTTTAATGATGCTTGGAAAAATACAAAGTGGTAAAACAAGATCATTTATAGGGGTAATATCATTAGCTTTTGATAATGGATATGATTTAGCAGTAGTTTTAACAAAAAACTCAAATGCACTTGCAAAGCAAACTACAGCAAGAATGAAAGATGAATTTAAAGAATTTAAGGATGAAGACATTATAGAAATATTTGACATAATGTGTATGGCACTAAGCATGTCACAATTTGAGCTTGATAAGAAGATGATCATCGTTGTAAAATAGGAAAAGAACAATATTCCTAAATTAATGAAGTTTATAGAAGAATATGGACTACATGAGAATAAAAGATGTTTAATTATTGATGATGAGGCTGATTTCTGTAGTGTAGGATACGATAAAAATAAGGATTCAGAAGAATTTGATTTAAGAAGAATCGCTTCTCAAATTAATGAATTAAGACTTCAATTAACATGTAAATTTGTTCAAGTTACAGCAACTCCATATTCTCTATATCTTCAACCTGAAACTATTGATTTAGGAAATGATAAGGATATAAGAGCTATTAAGCCAGATGATACTGTATTAGTACCACATGGTGATGGATATATAGGGGGAGAATACTACTTTGATAGAGAGAAGCATCCGTTAGGGGAGCACTTATTTTGCGCTATATATGATAAAGAACTTCAGATAATAAAAAGTAGTGATAGAAGAAAGTTTAAAGATGAAGAGATTTTGACAAGTGATAAGGTTGAAGGCTTAAGGACTTCTATTATCAATTTTATAGTTGGTGGATGTCTAAGAATTATTCAAAATGGAGGAAATCCAAGAGGGAAGAGGAATAAATTTAGCTTTATAATACATACTGAAATTTCAAAGGCATCTCATACAAGGCAAGAGAATTTATTCTGGGTTCCAAAGGAAGCAATATGGGACTTTATAAGAGATAATGCAAAGGATAGCAAAATAGGACATGAGTTAACTTTTGCCATAAGAAGAAATATCTCTATAGACTTGAGCAGAAGAAAAAGTGCCTAAGCTGGAATGAGAAGAATAATCAAAAGATTTCTAAAGAAATACGACTATCCGCCAGATAAAGCAAAGAAAGCTCTAGAAACAGTTTTAAGACAGACAGAGCTTATGTGTGGAAGTGTAGATTTTAATGATGTGGAATGGAAAATAGCCCCTGAAACAGATGGTCAATATAAGTAACTTAATAGATAGCGAATTTATTTATCTATCTATTAAATTGTAATTATGAGCATGATTTGATAGTTGAAGATTATAGAGCGTAAGATAAATAGAAAAATAATTATTACTGTAGAAACGGTTGAATTACAAAATTAGTTATATATAAATATATTAAATAAGAAAAATGTAAGAACCGTCATTAGAGAGTTAATAATGACGGTTCTACTTCTTATATTTATGTTTATCCTTAGAGATCATAGATTTGAGATAAACTACTTTTTTCAATAGATATAATACAAAAATTAATAAAATACAGATAGTAGTAATTATATGATGAAATAATCAATAAAGGCAAAGAAATTGCAATACCATATATGTATTGGAGCGAAGCAAATTATGATGTTATTGATACCTTATCAGGAGATTTAGCCGCAAATGAAGCTTTTGAAGAGTGTGAAGATGATGAAGATATTTTCAATGAAGAACTGTTTGGAAATTGTAGAATGTTGCCAGGATATAGTTTATCTTACTTAATATCAGTTACTTGTGACATTATTAATATAAGAGTTATAAATTATAAGGGTGCTAATCAAGGGTGCTAATCAAGGGTGTGAAATGTTGTATGAAGTTGTTGATAATGGCTGAGAAATAATTGATAAAATGCAACGATATTTAAATAATTATCTTAATAAATAACAAATAAAAAAATTCATCAATTTATTTTATAAAATAGTATTTGGAGGGAAAAGGTTGAGTAAACATAAGATAAAAAAGGATGTACAAGAGTTAAATATTTTATTAAGTAAAATAATAGATAATGAAGTAGATAATTTTAAACTTCAGAAGGAAATAAATAAATCATTTTGCGAAAAGGGATTGAATCCTAAATTTGTAAAATATCTTTTTAGTGGCACAAAAGTAGTTTCTGATATGAGAGATATTGAGAAAATGACGTTTGCAGATGCTTGTTATAAAAGTTTGAATGATGATAAATTTAATATATATCGTTATTATTCTGATAATAAAATTACAGAGTGGGCGAATTATGTAAATCCATCAGAAAAAATTAATGAGATATATTGCGAAGATTTTAGAAGAATTAATTTACATGAATATCATGGAGATTTTACTTATGAGCAAGTTTATAAATATATGAAAAATAAATTGTGGTTATATCCCCATTCTACACAAAGGTCTGCTGAGTGCAGTGAAATAGCTGATAATAGCATTATTAGAGAGATTAATATAAATAATAAAGCAGTGAATGAAATTTCCGAGATTATATTAAATGGAAAATTCGAACCAACAGAGATAATAATAAATTGTATGCTTTTTAAGGGGAAAACACCTCAGGTTACGTTTGAAAAAAGGTATAAAGAAATAGGAGATTTAATAATAAAACCTAATTATGATCTGAATAGTGAAAATTATACAATTTGTACAATACTAGATGGATATCACCGTATATTAGGAATAGGTAAAGCAGTAGAGTTGCATTATGAAAAAACTGGAGAATGGCTAAGTGGAAAAATAGCTTGCAAGTTAGTTTTAGCAGATATAGTTAGAGCTAAAAGAATAGTTGAATTAGTTTTTAAAAGAACAGATGATGATAAGACTTGGTTGAAGATTTTGGAACAAAGTGATTATACAGAATTTGTAGATATGATTGTGTCTAATAGTTATATTTTAAAAGGAAACGTTGCAGATACATATGAACAATGTAAGTATAATAAGAAAATAACTTATAAGGTAATACTTACAGATACTATTAAAAAACTAAAAATAGATGTTGCAAATAAATCATCAACATTATTTACTACTATAGATATGACTAAAATAATCGACACTTTATTTAATTTAATAGAAGAGACTAATAAGAAGAATACATTATTTGATGAGGTTTATAAACTTCCTAATATGTTTATCGGATATTTTACAATAGCTTATATACTGAAAGATAAAGATCTACAATTAAATGACTATTTAAAAATATTAAGTAATATGAGAAAGAAAATTGATATGAGTACAATAATGGACTTGAAATTATCTGTAAAACAATGTCCTATAAATAAAGTAATAGCATATTTTGAAAACATTGTTAGTGAGGTGATTTAATGTCTAAGAATAGTAGGCAAAAGTTTTTATTTGGTAGAGTTTATACTATAGTTGATAATGTATATGATAAGATAGATGATGATTGTATCACAGAAATCGAGATGAATAAAATCTTAAAAAGCAAAAGTAAGTTTGAGATAAATAAAAATGACTTTTTAAATGATTTTTATAAAAATTCATCAACAAAGCAAGTAGAATACTACTTATATAATTCTTCGATATTTTACGTTGAAAAAATAAAAGGAATAGATTTATCAGAATTTACAACAGATGAAATAAAAGATATTATAGAAGCAGTTCCAACAAGTAGTAAAGGTCAACAAAATAGAGTGTTTAAATTTATAAATCAATATTGTAAATGGAGGGTTGATAAAGGTTTTATAACTTTAAATCCATGTGATAATATAGATAGAAATGATTTTACCACAAATGTGAAAGCATTGAAAACCAAGGTGATTGGACTTGATAAGTTTTGGAGTATGATAAACTTAATGATGGCTAAAGGGTGCCATATTCAATTGGTTTTACCTCTAGTTCTAAGTAGGTATGGGATATATGGAAAACATGCTTATGATTTATTAAATTTAAGATATGGTCAAATAAGTATAAAAGAAAAAACAGTTACTTTATACTACGAAGATGGAGCGGTTAAAACAATTTTATTGGTTGATGATAGATTTATAGATATAATAGAAAAAAGTAAGCATGAGAATATTGTTGATAGTAGTTATAAAGGGATTTATTTAGATACTGGATACGTAATTAGGAGATCTTCTTTGGCTGGTGAATATGCTGGCAATATAGAAACAGTGCCGGGATTAGTTAGAAGAGTTAATTTAGCCTATGATTATGTAAAAGGTTATCCGAAGATTAAATTTAATAATCTTGTGAAAAGTAGAAAGCTAGATTTTATATTTAACATAAGAAATTCAAGAAAAATAAATACGGAAGATGTTTTAAATGTTATAAGAATATTTGATCCAAAAGCATCTGTAGGAAGCTATCATTCACTTGTTGCTGATATTGAATATTTAACAAATGATAAAGTTTTATATAAATATGAAAAAGGCGCAAAACTTATTGATAATAATGCTAGTATGTTTGTAGAAAATATTATAGAAGATTTAGATTTCAAAGGATATAAACTTGCAATTATATAATTAAATGTGTAAATGTAGGATAATAGCCCTCTATTTTTTGTGAAAATAAGTTTAAATAATAGTAAACATAATTATTTTTATACATTATAATCATAAATCAAAGTAAGATTTACATTTTTTAAAGTCTGAGCTTAAGGATAAAGTTGATTTAAGGTTTTATAATAATCCTAATAAGTATTTTCATCCAAAGTCGTATATGTTTCATAATCCAATAGACAGTGAGATTTACATAGGTTCTTCTAATATTTCAAGAGGTGCATTAACTTCATATATAGAGTGGAATTATAGATTTTTAAAGTCTAACGCTCCAAATGAGAAATTTTATGAATTTCAGGATAAGCTAGAGGCGTTAATAATGAAATCAATTAATTGGTTGTTCAAGGTACTTCTAAATGAAGGATTCAGTTGATAAAAGTAGTAATAATCAAACGTTTCTAAGTTTTTTAGGAATGCTTAGAAATAAATATCTTCTAAGAAATGAAGATGAGGATATACAATTACATAGTTAATAATTAGGAGCCGATGCATTAAAATTGATGCAGGTTCCTTTTTGCTTATTAAATAAAGTATAGAATAGAACTTTTGGATTTTAGATTAGTAAGCGTATAAGGTTTGATGTGAATTATCTATTATCTGATATAATAAGATAGTATTTAAAAAGAACAAGTGGAGGAAAGGTAATGAACAATGATAAATTATTAATAGATAGAGTTAACGAAATTTTGAATATTAATAACAATAATATTGAGGAGAACATTAAGAGTATACAAGATATTATAGATAACTCCTTAAGTAACATTAAAATAGATGAGGAGTATAAAGAAGTTGTTAGAGAACTTATTAGAGGAAATTTTAATGGTGGATTAGTATGCAGTGATGAAATTAGAATTTTAGCGAAAAAACATAACGAGGAAAAATATACATACTTAATAGTAGAAAAGCAAATAGAAGTAAAGGGGTTATTTAGAAAGCTAATAAGTTTATTTAAAAATAGCAAGCCAACTAGTATAGATACAAGTGCTTATGATAAAAATGAAATTGAATTATCCGATAAATTTAATAAGTTTAATATACATATAAATAGTTATGTAAAATCAGTAAAAAAATTAGAAGCGATTTTAGCAGAATCTCAATATAAACAAGTAAAAGAAAAAGTTCTTAATTCAGAAGATATAATAGAGGATCTACATAAAATAATTGATTTAATTAATGAATATAACGAATTTAAAGTTGAGCAAGAAAGCTTAGTTAATATAGTAGAAAATGAAGAAGAGGTTGTTGATGATGTTATTACTAATTCTAAAGAGTTGATAGGAGAAGAGTTAGAAGAAATAGAGCAAGTAATTATTAAAGAAGAAATAAGTGAAAAGCCAGTACAATTAGAAGAGGTACTTTGTAACAAAAGTGATGAGGAAAGCAGAGAAAATCTAAATTCTACTAAAGCTTTATTAATAGCAGATGTTTTTAATGATAATATATTTAAAATATTTTTAAATTTCTGTGAAGAATATGAATACATAACTATAGAAGATCTTAGAGGTTTTGACTTCAATAGAGTGGACAAGCTTAGAGGGTTTGGGGCTGGTAAAAAGCAAAAGCTTATAGAAAAATATGAAGAGGTAATAGGAGGTAAATATATAACAGATAATGATGAAAGTGCATTAGTGCAATGTAGTGAAAAAGTTGAAATAATTACAGGAATTCAAGAATGTTATATAAACTTAGATATTTCAATATTAGAATGCTTTAACAAAATAAATGGTAAACTAATAGAACAGATTAGAACTATTGAGATATCAACTATAGATGAACTGGTTAAAATAATAAATGATGGAAAATTTAATATTCCTAAGTTAGGTGCAACAAAAATAAAGTATGTTATTGAAGCATTAGAAAAACTGAAAATGGAGCCAAATAATCTATTTAGCTATTTAATAACTATGGTTAAAGAGAATCCTGATTATGATATATTGATAGGGAGAGCTGTAAATAATAATACCCTTCAACAAATTGGAGAATCTTACGGAATTACAAGAGAGAGAGTAAGACAAAAAGAGAAGAAGATAGTCAATACAGTAGAAGCTATATCAGATATATTTATTAGTATTCAAAATTATTCAGATTTTGCGCTATTAAATATTAAACAGTTATTAGGGTTAAGAGATATAGATCAGTATGAAAAAGTATGGTTAGAATATGTATTAAGAAATGCAGAATCTACCAAGTATCAATATTTTGAGGAAGTAAATAAGTTCTTGGTTAATGGAAATACTTTAGAATTAAGAAAAAGCATAAATATGATGGTGGAAGGTCTACCTGATATTGTGAATATAGACTCTGAACTTAAGTATGAATTGTATGAATATGATAGTTTAAATATATTTAATATTGAGGAACTAGTAAATATAATTTTACCTTTAGGATATAAGAGAGTTAACAATTATTTATTTAGAGGAAATGTATCTAAGGAAAAAATATATAGTTTTATAGTTAAGGAATTCTTTAAAGAAGGTATTTCTTTTAATAATGAAGATGATATTGGTAAGATATCAAGTATGGCAAAAGAAAAATTTGATTTACAAGAGGACTCAATTAGGAATATTAAAGCTAAAATAGAACGTTCATGTGTTTTATGTGATAGAGGAAGTTATATCCATCCAGACTGGGTAGAAGTTGATGAAAGGTTATTAGATGATATTAAAGAATTTATAGATAATTCTAATTTAGAAACTATATATATTAATCAGATATTTTCGCAGTTTGAGAATGAATTAAAGCAAATTGGTATTAATAATAGATATTACTTGCATGGAATATTAAAACTGTATTTTAATGATAAATATAACTTTACTAAAGATACAATTTATAGAGGAAATGTAAAACATGATAGAAATTATATTTTCGATAAGTATATTAAAGATAAAGGTAGAGTTGTAACAAAAGAGGAAATGGAACGTGATTTAAAAGGATGGACATACATCATGTTTGCTATGGCTGGAGACGAATGTAAAAATGTACTAAAGTGGGATAATGGCAGTATGATTCATGCTAGCTTAATTAATTTATCTTTAGAAGATTTAAATGAAATAGATTTAGAAATACAAAGAATTTTTGAAAGTGAAATTGATTCTATAATCGATACTGAACTTTTTGAAAAATTAAGGGGAAAATTTATTGATGTATTTACTGAAAATAATATAGATTGTGGATTCAAGCTATTTTCATTAGTAGAGTGTATGTTATCGAGAAAGTACTATTTTAGAAGACCATATATATTAAAGAATAAACCTAAAGATGGTATTTCTGCTGTAAAGCTAATGAAGAGATTATTTAAAAATAATAATAAGGTCACTTTAAATGAGTTAAAAGATTTCTGTAATGATATAAAGATGAATGATAGTACAAGAATGCAATCTATTAATAAGTTATTAAATGAAACGATAGAGATAGAAAAAGAGACGTATATATTATTAGAAAACTTTGAAATAGATGAAAGTGATATAGATGGAATAAAAAATGTTATTATTAATCTTGTTAAAGATAAAGGATATTTAGCTCTAAATGGTATTTTAGATTATTCAAAATTTCCTGATATTAAGTATGAGTGGAACTCATTAATTTTAAAAAACATATGTAAGCATTATATTCCAGAGATTAAAGAACTTAAAAGACAGTTTAATGATAAGAGATATCCTGTGCCAATTATAGTTGAGGAAAAGTCTGAAATGAATGAGTTATTAGACCTAATAATTTATATACTAAAAACAGAATTAAAAGGACAAGATACTATATCAATATCAGAATTAACAGACTACCTTAAAAATAGCAATATAATATACGATAAGATGCCATTCGAGGTGTATAATTGTGATGAGTTATTAATAGAAGATAATAATATTGCTTTAATATAATTAAATGAAGTTTTAAGGAAATAATTTAATGAATAGAGGTCCCTTTAATAAGGGACCTTTAATTATGGAGAAATTTGTTTAAAATCAAGGGTTAAGAGGATAATTCTAAGAGAATAAATATGTAAAATAAATAACAATTGTGTTATAATATTCATTAATATGCCAATAAAATGAAATTATATTGTTTTATATAAATATAGAGAGGATGTACACATTTGGAAAGAGATATTTTTAAATATTTTGATAAGGACTATAAAGAGTTATATAGTCTAGGTGAAGATATTAATAGATTAGTTTTTACAGCACCACATAGTGTAATTTTAAAATCTAGAGTTTTTATAGAAATATTAAGTAAGGAAATAGCTAAATTAGAAGATATGGACGAGCTTAATTCTTTAAATTTAGCAGAAAGATTAAGTAGATTAAAATTTGAGGATATATTTAATAAAGAAATAAATGAGTATCTATTCCAAATTAGAATTACAGCTAACAAAGCTGCTCATGAGGAAATAGAAGAAGAACTAGAAATAGCTTTAAGTATACATAGATATATATTTAAGATAACTTGTTGGTTTATTGAAACCTATATAGATTTTAATTTCAAAGCTCCAATATATAAGAACCCATTGCCAAATAAAGAAAAGGAAGAAGATAAACTTGAGACCAATTTCTTACAAAAATTAATGGGAAAAGTTGATGATTTAATAAAATCTACAAATCATACTAAAGAAGTAGTAACTGAAGTTGCCATTTCGAGAAATGATGATACTATAGATATTTCTAAAGAGACAATTAATGAAATTATTGATAAAAAATTAGAAGTTAAATCAATAAATAATATAGGAGATTCTAAGGTGAAAATAGTAGATGGTCCAATGATTGAGCAGGTGAGTAAGAACTGCCTTATACAAGAATTATCAAGACTTAAAGAATCATCTAAAGAGGCAGTAGAAGGTTTAAATACATTTAGTGGCTTCAAGAGATATATGCATATAGAAAGAGATGTGCAAAGAGAGTTAGAAAAGCTTATTAAAAAATCGGCTGAAAGTGGAAAAGGTAAGCTAATTTTAGTATGTGGTAGCGTTGGTGATGGTAAGTCACATATTATATCATATTTTAAGAATACTATGCCTGAGATTATGAAGAACTTTGATTTACATAATGATGCCACCGAAAGCTTAGAACCAGATAAGACTTCTATGGATACTTTAAATGAAGTTTTAGATCAGTTTAGTGATGAAAAGATTGAAAATACAACACAAAAATTTATTTTGGCAATTAACTTAGGAACTCTTAATAATTTTATCGATTCTAAATATGGTGATAGATTTACAAAGTTAAGAGAGTTTGTTTATGATAAAAAAATATTAGAGCCAGGAATAGAAGAAAATGAGTATAACGATGACAGCAACTTTCAATTTGTAGATTTTACTGATTATCATTTGTATACATTAAAAGACGGAAAAGTTAAATCGGATTATATAAAAGAGTTATTAGAAAAAATAACAAATAAAAGTGAATACAACGTATTCTATAAATCTTATAAGGCTAATTGCATAGATTGTAAAAACTGTAGCTGTTGTCCTATAAAAGCTAATTACGAATTTATAAGTGAAGATGAAGTCCAAGAAGAAATTATTCAATTATTAGTTAAAGCTATAGTTAAGAATAAGATACTTATCTCCACGAGGGCATTATTAAACTTTATTTATGAAGCCATAATTTCAAGAACTTACTTAGATGTTAATTCACCTTCATTTAAAAATAAGATTAATTCTATGAATAAACTTGATTATGTTAGATCATTAACTCCAAACATACTATTTAATCATAAGGAATTATCATTTATTTTTGAATCTTTAAGTGGACTTGATCCTTTAAATGTAAGAAATAGCAAGCTTGATGATTTTATAATTAAATTTAATAACTCAACAGAGGTTAAGGGGTTTTTTAATGAGTATTTAGATTTACCGAAAGGATATTTAGATAACTTATATGATATTGATTTTTCAGATACTAAATATAACAATGTAAAATATGAATTATTAAAAACTTTTATAAGAAGTTATGAGTTGTGTGGTAAAGGAGATATATTCTCATTATGTGATAATATTTATGATAATTATATTGAAAACTTGTATTATTGGAATAAAGGTGAAAAATCTAAACTTAAAGGTTTATATACAACAATAAAAGATGGAATAGTTAAGTGGAACGGTGCTGCAGATAAAAACTATATCAATATATTTATAGGGAAAAATCAAGTTAAATATAAAGTAAGTGAAGAGTTGGAAATTAAAGCTGATGTATCAGGACTACCTAGTAATAATAATGTTGAGTTAGTAAAATTCTTAAAGAATATAAAGTTAAGATATAAAACAGAAAAAAGCGATAAATTTTATGAAATAGAAATAGATTATCAACTTTATGAATTATTATATAAAGTAGTAAATGGATATAGACCTAATAAAAATGATAAGAATCACTTTATTAATTTTATAGAATTTATTAATAAGCTTGAATCTATAGGTTCTCAAGATGAAAAGTTAGTATTCACTGAAAAAAATAGAGAAGATAATAAAAAATACAAACTTGAGTATAATGATGAATTTGAAGAGTATAGATTTGTGGAGATGTAGATATATGAATGATATAAAGGAAATTATAATAGATATAGATGGAATAAAAAAAGCGTTTTCTTTTAAGACTAATGGGGGGTTAACACACTCACATTGTGATAAATTTAGAATGCTTCCATATGTGGCTAATGATAAAAATCTAGATATAGACTATCAAGGTGTAGCAGGAGCTTTTTCAAGATCTATATGTGGTAAAAAATTAAGTGAAGATTTTAATGAAGATGTATTTATAAAAAATGTATCAGAAAAAATTGGAGAATATGAAGGAAAAAACTCTAAAGAAACTTTTAAAGATATTATTAAAACAATGTTTTTAGATAATGGTAATCTTATTAACTTTGATATTAAAACTTTAAATTATATACAAGCTTCAAGTAAAGAAGAAAAGATTGCTACATTTTTATCTTCTGTTTTAACTAATAAAGAATTAAAAGAGGTAGTTGCTCAGCATTATAATGTAGAAGTTAAAAATATAATGTATAAATTAGTTTTAGATTCATTACCAAAGCTTAAAGAGATCGATATTAAAGATGAAGAGTTTAAGTGTTATTTACCATTTGTTAGAGATAGATTTTTAGAAGACTTTAAGTTTTTAATTAGTAATGAAGAATTATACAAGGAATCATTAGAGAGAGTATTAGAATTTTATTATATGTTCTATGTTTCACAATTAGCCTTAAAGTTATCCAAATTTGAAAAAGCAGATTTGAGTAAGCCTGATAGCTTATACTACTCTTTATCATGGGAAAGTTTATCAAAGAATAGAACTGCTTATAAGTTTGGGTGGGATTTATTAAAGAATAATGTAACAACATTATTTTCACATGCTATAACTTTAGAACTTTTAAACCATAGCAACACATATGAACAATTAAATTATGTAGAATTATACGAATTATTTAATAATACTGATGAAACTATGGCTATGGTAGAAATTCAATCTTTAATAGACTTATATAAAAATCAAATAATAGATATTACTTGGAGATCTATGAAAATAAAAGAAATTAATTCTGGAAATTTAGCTTTTGATAAAGTATTGGAGTTGTTTGAAACTGTTGAATATCAGTTTAATAATTCAAGTAGATCAAGAGCTTATGAAGCATATAGAAATTGGTATATTAAATTTGTATATGAAAAGTTCTCTAAAAAGCGAGGACCATTAGGGTACAATCTGAATTTAACAGAGGATGATATTATTTTATTAACTAAAATTTGTATAAAAGATAAAGGAAAACTTAAGCTAAGCTTCTTATTTGAGGAATTTGAAAAAAGGGGAATATGCTTTGATAGAGATTCAAAATTGAAGGTTATACAATTATATGAAAAGTTAAACCTTCTAGAAAAGAAATCGGATAGTGGGGATGCACAATATGTTAGATCAGTTTTATAGTTATTTATCAGAAAAAATTATAGAATTCTTTAAGGATAATCCTTTAGAAGTTGGTGCTAAATATAATATACAATTTGAAACAGATGAACAAGTAGAAGAACTTATTAAAGCTTTAAAGGAAAATAACTTAGCTGAAGAATTTCATTATACAGATAAAGGTGAAGTAAAATATACTTCATATATGCTTAATTTTGGAAAGGTAAAACTTATAGTTGCTTCTACTAAGGATAATGTACAGCCTGACTTTTTAACTAGATTAAGAAATATGGTTGGTATGGAAGTAGGATATGAAGATAAAGCTATTCTATTTATTCATAATACAACATTAGATAGTATTATGGGAGGAACAGAGTCTTTTAGTAAAGAGGGGATGCCATTTCATATAGAGTCCATACAAAAAGACATTAAAAAGAAGTTAGCAGTATCTGAATTTAAAGAGGTTGATAAGAAGATAATTGAGTTAGATTTAGAGAGAAAAAAGACAGAATTATTCCAAGATAATGGTTCAGTTTTTGAATATAAAGAGATTCTTGAAACTATTAATAGCACTTGTATAGATAGAGAACATTATAAAAACTTTGGACTATTTTATGACAGTGATTTAGGAGAATTAACAGGAGCTAAGTTAAAAAAGAGATTAGAGACTAATGCTTTATACTTCTCAAGAGTTGATGAAATACATAACTATGGTAATCCAGAGACCCAGCTTGAAAGATATTTTGATGAAAAAGGGATAGATAAGCTAAAGAAATCTGATTGGAAATCAGTAGATTATAAAGAGGTGAATGCTTCAATAGAGGGCGTAAAGGGATCAAAAGTATTGGAGTATATTTCGAGTTCGGCTAAGTGGGATAAAGAAGAAGGTAAATCAAAGGTAAAACAAAGAATAAGAAATATATTAGTGTTTAATGAAGACAATTTAGATAAAGTAGATTTAGAGTTTTCATTTGATGATTATGTAAGAAAAGATGGATTATCAACAGATGGAGAGGTAGAGGCTGTAACAAGTGGTAAGAAGATAAAAGCTACAATATTTAATACTGAAGGAAAATCTAATTTTTATAAAATAACTTATAAAAATGATAAAGGTATTAAATTTGACTTTAAAATTGTTATGTTACATTGTAATGAAAAAGTATTTGATTCAGTATTTACTAAATTTTCTATTGTATATAAGGGGAAGAAAGTTAGATACATTTCAATAAATACAAATGAACCTGAAGTTATATTTAATGGATATTTTGAGAATAAAAGTGAATATAATCTTTCAGTTAATAATGAAAAAGTCGAATTGCTTGATGGTGAGAAGTTAGTAGTAAAAATAGGAGATAACTATCAATATGAAGGGGATAGTGATATAGCTTTCTTTGATCTAAAGATAAAAGATAGATTTATACCAATTGGAATAGTAGGCACAAATGAAAAGATAGCACCTATAGAAGGGCTTAAAGTTTGGAATTTGAAAAGAGAGAAAGAATCAAATTTTAAACTTGTTGGGGATAATAAATTATATTTTGGTACAAGAGAATATTTTGCAAGAGATGAATTCAGAAAGAATTTAGAACTTGAAAAAGAACTTATCAATTTAGAAGGTTTATGTTTTACGGATACAGTAAATGGACTTGAAATAAAGTCATTAGAGCTAGATAAAGCTGTAAATATAGCTTATAACAATATATTAGATTTTTATAAAAAGTCAGGTAATATACCAAGTTTAATGTATCTAAATGATGATCTAAAGATGTTATACAATGATTTTATAAAGGAATATGTAAGAGCTTTAAATAGTATAGAAGAAGGTTCTTATTTAAATAATCAACAAAGGAACTTATTTAAAATAGGTGTGATATATAGGGAAGTAGAGGATAGAGAAATTCTTTTAACGCCATTACATCCTTTAAATATAGCATATCAGCTACATTTAAGTAATGAAGTAGGTGTTGACTCAATATCAGACGAAGTAATAAAAAAATTAACTTCAACATATTTACTGCCTTATGTACAAAATAGTGATGATAGGTTATATGTACCTATGGAACAACATCATTCTCCAGAATGGAAATATTATGTTGATGAAGCGTTGCCAAGATATAAAGGTTCAAGAGACTTTGTTGCTAAACTAGTACATGAAAAGATAGAAGAGTTTGTTGGACATTTTAAATATATGTTTGATATGGCAACTAATGCTCCTATTAAGCTTAATCTAATAAATACAGGAGATAGTAAAGAAATACTTCAAGGGGTTTTAAAATACTATGTTAAATTGCTAAAAGGCAATAAGAAAGTTGAACCATTACCAATGGAGATATTTATCTATGCAGATAAAAATATCACTTCAGCTTTTGAAGAAGCTGCATTTAACGATGATATAGAAGATTTAAAAAGCACTTATGGATTAGATTTAACTGTAGATAGTTTATCTGAAGAAGATGTTTTGAAGATATATAGAGAAAAAGTTCATTTTTATACCAAGAAGGTAGAAGATGGAATTGAATATGCTCATATAACATTCTTAGAAATGAGTAATGATATAAAAGCTATAACATCTAAATCTGATGATATTCCTTCAGGAGTGATTCTAAATGGACTTATTTCTGGAGTGCCGTCAACATTTTTAGGAGACACGTATAGAACTGGATTTGGAACAAAGTATGCCAATAATGATACTAGTATAATGAATGTTGCTACAAGATTAAACGCATTAAATTCTGCAGCTTCTGGTGAGCCATTTGGAAGAAATCAATGTAAGGCTATTGCAGTTTCTAATAATGCAAAATTAGGTTTAGAAGCGATTTATGATGCAAGTCACTGGATAACATTTATAAATCCAAAAGTGGACTTGAATTTCTTTAAAAATGATCCAGATGCTAAAGATTTATTGATTATCCATTACAGTGATCAATATACTACTGCTGGAGGGTACGATGCAATTACAGTTACAAGAAAGTCTGGACCTTATCAAAGGGTAATAGAAGAGTTTTTAGAAAAGAAAGATATAGAAAATGCATCAGATTATTCTCCTAAAGTAATAAATATGTTTAATGCTATTAACGGTGATTGGTTACTAAGATTATTATCAAGTAAGTCACATTTCCCTAAAGAAAAAATAAGTATACTTTCTGCTATTAAGTTAGGTTTAGCTGAATTTAAAAAAGAAGGTGTTATTTGGATTCCTATTTCATTAGAAGAAATTTTAAGAGTTTCTGGTGGAGCTGGACTTAAACAATCTGATGGATTCCTATCAGCTAAGAATCTTGGATTTGATAATAGTGGAGCAACAAGTGATGATATATTATTTGTAGGTGTTGAAGTTGTTGATGGAAAAGTATATGTACATTATTATCCTGTAGAGGTTAAGATTGGTGAAAATACAAACCAATATATTCAAAAGGGGATAGAACAAGCTAAACAAACAAAGAAGATATTTGATACAATCTTCTCTAAAGATGAAGAAGGAAATATTACAACTACACAAAGAATATATAGAAACTTCTTAATGCAATTAGTGATTACAAGTGCGGAAAAATTAAAGCTATATAATGTTTGTGAGGAAGAAAATTGGGGATTAATAACTGATTCTGATATAAGAAGAAGACTTTTAAATGAAGATTATGAAGTTTCACCGGTTGATGTAACTTCAATGGGAGAGGCAGCAGTTATATCATTTAAAAGAGGTTTAACATTTAATGATAAGAAAATAGAAGATGGTGTAATGGTTATTGAAATGTCAGAAGATGACGGAGTAAACTTTATTACTAAATCAATTTCTGAGATAAGAGAAGTCTTAGGAGAAAATGTTATTGATAGTTCAATTGATATTGAAGGATTAGAAGATAATAATCCTGTGATAGTTGATGATGGTATTGAAGCAGTTGAACCAGCGATTAAAGATACTGAACCTGATGAAATTGATCAAGGATACGTAGATACATTACCTATAGAGCAAGAGGTACTGATTGTAAATGATACTAATAGAAATATGGAAGTTTTATTTGGTCATAATGTCAATAATAATAAAGAAATTATATGGGAGCCAAATAATACTGATAAGGTATTCCATACTAATACAGGTATTATAGGTACAATGGGAACCGGTAAAACTCAGTTTACTAAATCGTTAGTTACACAGCTTCATAGAGAGTCTTACAATAATGTTGAAGGTAAAAATGTTGGAATATTAATCTTCGACTATAAGGGTGACTATAATAAGTCAAAAACAGATTTTATAGAAGCTACTAATGCAAAGGTATATGAACTTTATCATTTACCATTTAACCCATTATCAGTAGTTAAAGCTGTTAATTCTAAACCAATGTTACCATTGCATATAGCAAATGGACTAAAGGTTACTTTAGCTAAAGCATTTGGGCTAGGAATTAAGCAGGAAACATTCTTGAGAGACTTAATTATGGAAGCTTATGAAAAGAGAGGTATAATTAAGCATAAGCCAGATACATGGGATAATCCAGCCCCTACATTAAAAGATGTATATGATATTTATATTAATAGAGATGATTTGAAAGAAGACAGTTTATATGCAGCATTTAGTAACTTAATAGATTTTGAAATATTTGAACCAAATCCTCACGAAACAAAGAGCTTATTTGATTTAATCGATGGAGTTACAGTAATAGATCTATCAGGATATGATCCAGATATACAAAACCTTGTTGTAGCTATAACATTAGATTTATTCTATTCACAAATGCAAGCATATGGACATAGTGGAGTAAAAGGAAATCTAAGACAGTTGAATAAAATGATCTTAGTTGATGAAGCTGATAACTTCTTAAGTAAAGATTTTGAAACATTAAAGAAAATACTTAAAGAAGGAAGAGAGTTTGGTGTAGGTACAATACTTTCAACTCAATTATTAAGTCATTTCTCAACAGGAAATAATGATTACTCCAACTATATTTTAACGTGGGTAGTTCATAATGTTGCTGATTTAAGCAATAAAGATGTTAAATATATATTTAATACACAAAGCAAGCAAGAAGAGGAAACTCTATTTACAAAGATTAAGAGTTTAACTAAACATCATAGCTTAGTTAAGATGGGGGATAGTAGTATTCCTATTCATATGAAAGATAAGGCATTTTGGGAGTTAGAAAAATAGATAGATATAATCTCATTTTTTTATATAGAAAGAAATGAATTAATTATTGAGGTATTCAATTTTTAGAATGTGAAAATTTATATAAGATTATTAATAATTTTTAGTTTGTTTTTAAAAATTATAACCCAATTATTAAAAA
>NZ_JACOOO010000029.1:0-42464 GCF_014287825.1 Clostridium hominis | reverse complement strand
ATAACAGCTGTATCAATAATATTGGTATGGCTTTTTATTATGTTAAAAATTTATAGGTATTTAATATCTATCAAATTAATTAGAGATAGTATAAAAAAATATATATATTTACAATAAGTTGCAAAAAAAGGTATAATATACAAGTAAAGTATATTATATCAAAAGGGGAGTGTTATTATGAACGGAAATCAATCACCTACAATTAATATAGGGGATCTACTAAACTCAAGAAATCCATTTTTAATTCCTAAGCACCAGAGACCATATAGTTGGGAAGAAGAGGAGATAGAAGCTTTTTGTGATGATATTTTAGCAATTAAAGAAGAGAAAACATATTTTTTTGGTGGAATTGTAAGTATTTTAGACACAAATGATGTGAAGAATATACACTTTAAGATAGTAGATGGACAACAAAGATTAGCTACATTTTTTCTTGCATTAGCTGTATTAAGAGATGCATTATTTAATTTATCAGAAAATGATACAGAAAATGATACAGAAAATGATACAGAAATTTCAGAAGATAAAGAAAGTGCAAAAGCTACATTTGAAAATATTCAGAATACATTTTTAACTTATAAGACTGAAAGACCGCCTAAAACGCTATCAAAATTAGTTTTATCTGAGACAAATAAAGAATTTTTTAATGATATTATTGTTAACTGTCCAATTGTATATAATTATAATAATAATAATGATTCAAATAAAAAAATATATAATGCTATCGAAATTATTAATAATAAATTTGTAAATCCAATTGTAAATAGTGAATTAAGTTTTTCGGAAAAGGTTATTAAATTAAGCAATATAAAAGATAAAATAATTGAGTGTTGCCGTGTAGCACATATGTATGACAATGATCCTGAATATGCATATGAACTATTTGAAGTATTGAATGATAGGGGAAAAAGTTTGGCTATATGTGATTATTTAAGAAGTTCTACGCTTGAAATGATTGATGGGCATAAAGATGAAGATGATATTTTAGGTATATGGAATAATATAGGACTGAGTTCAAATGGTGACACATATATAAAGGATTATTTAATTTCGCATCAAGGTAGTGTAAAACGAACAAATTTACATAAGCAGTTTAGAGACAAATTTTTTAAATCTGATCTAGATATTTCTGAAAGTGATAAACAAACACAAATAATTGAAAGAATTAAAAATTTAAATGAGATATATGTTTCATATAATCATATTACAAATGGAGAGTACCCTTACCAATCTGGGAGTGAGTGGAGTAAGAGTAGACTTAAGTTATTAATAAAACAATTAAAGCATACTCAATGTATTCCGTTATTAATGGCTATTTATGAAAATAACAAAAATGATGATTCAATATTTATTAATACTGTAGAAATGTTAGAAAAGATTATATTTCGTGTCATGACAATATGTGGAGGAAGAGCAAATCAATTTACTAAAATCTATTCTGATGCAATAAAAAAAATACGATCAGGTAAGGAATGGCAAGATGAATTTAAGACTGACCTTATAAATATTTATTCAACAAAATATAATGATACTATTTTTAGTGAGGCACTGAAAAATTTAACATATTCTAATAATACCATTTATAAGATAAGATATTTATTAACTAATTTAGAATCTAATCTTAGATGGGCATCTGGTAAAGCACGTAATGGTGCTAGAAGAGAACCAGACAAAACTATGATTATAAATTTAGAAAACATTCAGGTGGAACATATTTATCCACAAACTGCTAGACAGGAGAATTTAGATGTATCTTTAGAGCCAATAAAACATAATATAGGGAATTTAAGTTTTTGGTCTTCAGATGACAATCAAGCAGAACAGAATGCACCTTTTAGTCAAAAAAAAGAATCTTATAGAGAATCTAGAATCCAGTTAACAAAGCAATTAAGCAAATATAAGGGTTGGAAAAAAAGAAACATTGATGCAAGACAGAAGGAGTATATAAAGATGAGTTTAAAAATATTTTGTATTGAATAACAATTATATAATATTTTAATTATAAATGATATATTTATTAAGATATCAAATCTATAGGAAATATTATCTTCCTATAGATTTGATATTATCAATATTAGTAAATTTAGATAAAGTAGTTCTAATAAATAGAGAACTTTTAGGGGTTTTATTTATTTCATTAATCACATAAGAAGGCTCACTTATTCCACATGCAGAACCAGCAGAAATTGCAATTTCATTAGCTAAATCTTTAATTAGCATTTCGTTAACTATACCAGGAATAAGCATACCTATCATACCAGGTATTTTATTGACTGGATCACCCAAAAATTCTGTTCCAGGATATTTAGCTAATATTATTTTCTTAGCCTCAACTTCAAATTCAGCAATTTTTTTCATATATTCATGCATATCTCTTTTAGCAATTTCACATGCTTTACCAAATCCAACAATATTATGAACTCCATGAGTTCCAGCTCTATATCCAAACTCTTGTTGACCACCATGAATTAAAGAAGTCATTTTATATTTAGTTAATCCATTTTGTTTTATGTATGCAGCACCTACACCTTTAGGGGCGTACATTTTATGAGCAGAGAATGAAAGGAAATCTACTGGCAAAGTAGCAACATCTATATCAATCTTACCTAAAACTTGAGTTGCATCTGAATGGAATAGTACATTGTTCTCTTTTGCAATTTTGCCAAGTGTATCTATATCATTTAATGATCCAATCTCATTGTTTCCATATATAAATGAAGCTAGGATAGTATTTTCCTTAATTGAATTTTTAAAGTCATCAGCATTTACTTGTCCGTATTCATTTACAGATAAGAAATCAACTTCAAAACCTCGATCTATTTTCTTTTCAGCTTTCTTTTTTACAAATCTACTAGCGACTGATTTATTAGGAAGATTATTAAATACTTCACCATTTAAAAATTTACAAGTTTGTAGAACTGATTTATGTTCAACAGTAGAAGTGATTATATGATTACCTTTTTCTTCATAGTATTTCATATAATCTGCAACACCTTTAATTATAAAATTATTGCTTTCAGAAGCACCGCTAGTAAATATTATTTCTTCAGGCTTTGCATTAATAAGCTCAGCGACTTGATTACGAGCTTTTTCAACTGCTTTTTCAGCATTTACAGCTAAAGTATAATGTCTACTTGACGGATTTCCAAACTCCTCCTTAAGGTAAGGAAGCATAGCTTCCAGTACCTCAGGATCAATAGGAGTAGTAGCACTATTATCTAAATATATCATATAGATACATCTCCTTTTTGAGTTAGTGTCTTTAAGAACCTCTCTAAATTACCACCTGAATACTTATAAAGGTTTTGAAGTATTTCAGCACCTTTATCTATATGTTTTTTGGTATAAAGAGGATAGTATTCATCATCGGTTAAGTGTTTATTTAAATTAACTTCCATTAATGATTTATACATATTATCAAATTCACCTGTTACTGTAGATCTTTGAAGTTCTAAACCATTAGTATCAGTTTCTTCATATAAATCTATAGAATTATCATCTTTTAATGATAATGCAATTGCAATCTTTGATAATGCAAATGGTTTAAGGTTGCTACTTGAACCTACTTCTTCAAATATTTCTTTTGTCTTTTTTGATGTCTTAAGTCTAAATCCCATAATTACACCTCAAAGTAACCTTTCTTAACTTCTGTTTTTCTAGCACCTTCATTGTATAGTAATAAATATTCATCACAAATATGAGGCTTAATTGCACAATATAAGTTAGAATCAATTTCTTCATTAGTAGAAAGAATAATAACTTGCTTACTAATCTTAGGTAAGTAATCTTCAGTTAATGATTTTCTATGACTTTCGTCTATTCTTGCATAAGGAGTATCAATTATGAATGGAACTTCAACTCCAGAACTCTTAATTAATGCCCAGATCAAGCAAAGGATGTATATTTGCTTTTCACCTTTAGAAAAATCATTAACATTTACTTTAGTTCTTAATTCTATTAATTCAAAAGTAGGATTAGCATTAAAGTGAGTAATTAATTCATCGATAGATTCTACTTTAAATTTATTAAGTAAATCTTCTATAAACTTAAGCCCATATTTTTTTGAAATATCATTTATTCCTAAGTTACTAATTATATTTAATACTTCAAATGAAGTGTAATCTCTACCTACATACAATGTAGACTCAAATGAATCATCAATTACTATGCTTGAAACATATTCATTTTTTCTTATTATAGTTTTGAATATATCTATAAAGTTATCTTCAATTAATCTTAATTTGTCTTTAGTCAATGTAGCTAGTAGAGCATCAAGGTATTCTGTTACATTAGATGATAACTCTAATACATTATTGTTTTGTAATGATGAAGTATATTGATTCTTGGCTCTTGTATAATGATATTCAGCATTTCTCAATTCTTCATGATAAGAATCTAGCGTATGTTTTAATGAAACAATAGAATTCTGCGTTTTAATTATTAATTCATTAAGGACTGATATATTTTCAAGGTAACTTTCAACGAGTTCTCCTGAGATAGTTGAATTTAATTTATCTCTATTTATTTTAAGTTCATTAGCTATAGATTTTAATTTATTAAAATTAATAACTATGGACTGTTTATGTTGATCTTCTTTTGAAAGTATTAAACTTATTGTCGAAAGAACATTAACTTTTTGATCATCTGATAATAGGAGAACTTGATATATACTTTCTAATTCTTCAACATTAAACATATTATTTAATATTGTAACTGCAACTTCATCAAAGTCTGCTGTAGTAGAGTTTAACTTAGGCAGAGTACTAAAAGATTTTTTGATTACTTCACCTGATAGTTTATTCTTAACAGCATTATAAGAAGAAAGATTTTCTTCTTGTTCAATTTGATTTTTAGTAGTTGATAGTAAGTTACTTACTATTAGGAATGGTAATATATCATTACAGAAATCCTTAATTTCTTGATTAATAATACTACGCTCATTTTCAAGTTTATTAATTTTAGCTGTAATTTGAGAACGTTCATTTTCTAAAATACCACCAGAACTTTTAAACTCTTCATCTAAGTTATTTTTCTTAACTAATAATTCATCTAATTCAGTTTCTTTAACTTCTAATTCAGAGTTTATCTCAGTAATTCTACTTTTAATATTTCTAACCCTTTCAAGAGTTTCATCATATGTAGCTTGTATTTCAGTTAAACTATCAGTACCTTTAGATATATTTCTTTGGAAAGAAAGTAGTTGCTTCTTTAATATATTAAAAGTATCATAATTGAATAATTGTAAAACTGCATCTTTTAAACCGTTAGATGAATTTTTACCGATAAAGAATTCAGTAAGTTCTTCACCATCAAAGAAAAAGAAGTCAAAAAGGCTAGGAGGTAATACAGATTGAAGATACCTATTGAAGTAATTAACTTCATCTTCGTTTAGGATAGTACCATTTTTGATAACTTCAAAAGTTTCAACTATTCTTTGATTAATATATTCCCAAGATCTATTTAAAGTATATTCATTTACTTGAGTACCTTCTTTAAATGATAATGAAATAGAAATATCACATTTAACTATATCGTTCTTAAATGCATTGTTGTTTATATTGTTCTTTATCTTAGTTAAATAGTTCGAATTTATTCCTAAGTAACCATAGCTCATAGGTCCGTAAATACAAAGTTTTATAGCTTCAAATAGAGTAGACTTACCTGCACCATTTTCTCCACCAATTAAAACTATATTTTTATTGTCTTTTGGAGAGAAAGAAAATTCAGTTTGGTCTTCATATGATCTAAAGTTTTTAAGTTTTATGCTGTTAATTATCATTTTCTATCTCCTCAACTATGCTTTTGTGTAGGTATCTTTGGTTTAGCACCTTAGAAATTGATTTATCCAATACAGTTTTATTAGTAAAATGCTTTGATTTATTAGTTTCAATAAGCAATTTATTAATTAAGTGATCAGATAAATTAAATTGTTTATTAAGTTCACTTATAGTACCTAAAGTTTCTGAGTCAAAAATAGGCTTTTTAAAATCATGCCAAGGTAGTTTTTCCCCAATTACTTCATAATAAATGTCAACAAGACTTCTTCTTGTTAAATCTTCTTCATCATCCCAAATCTTATCAATTTGTTCTAGTTCCTCAATTGTTATAAGAGGAAAGTCAATATATTCACTCATAATTACTTGAGTTTCTAATAACTTTCTAAGTATTTCTTTTCTACCAAAGAAGTTAAATGGACCATAACCAACAACATTTACATATGGTTTTGAATCTTTATCAAATATCTTAGTTTCATCAAGTTTATAATTGGATGAAAGTGGAAGTAATTCTAAGAATATCTTTTCCTTATCAGTAGACTCTCTACTACCAGATTCTAAGTCTTCACTAGTGTTTCTTAAGTCAATATATTCTTTATTAGTTTCTGTATCTTTAAATATATAACTTTTATTTAATGTTAACTCATCTATCATTGGAAGGTCTTCTAAGTATAATCTCTTATAATAGTGATTTCCATCACGTCTATATTGTTGTCTGTATTCGTGCTTATCTCTTATACTTAATAACCAAGATCTAAACTCTAGCAGTGGCATTAGCCATTCTTCACCATTTTTTATAAAGCCAGTAAGAGATTTATCTTCCTTTACGACTGTACAAATCCAGCATCCAAATCTTGAGTTACCACAAGAAGGGGAGTCAACTTCACCTTTAGCATTCTTAGTAATAGTAAATGGACATTCACCAGCATCTGATCCTGCATATAAAGCAAATAACTCGTTATTGTTTCCACCCCAAGGAGTTACTCCATTATTACTTAGTAAGGTTCTCCAAACATCATCTGTAGTATAATCGACAATTGGATTATATACATAGGTGTTTTGAAGTGAACCATGAGGAGTTAATAAATATCCATCAATAGCTCTATTTTCAATTCTTATTTTTCTAGCAATACTTTCAGCTTTTCTAACTCCAAGTAATACAATAACTTCTCCATTTTCTTTAACCTTTTCTTCAATGAATGTATTGGAAGGTTTAATCTTTAAACGTTCAGTACACCATCTAAATCTAATTGAAGTTGGAGTAGGTAACCCCTTACCAATTATGTTAGTCCAGAAGGTATTATCATAGTCTGGGTGAACCATTTCAGCATATAAAGGTAAACCTTTTGCTTTAGCGCCTTCATTGATTAATTTAGATGCTTCATTTAAATAGCCAAGAACTATAGGATTTTCAATTAATGTATCGGAAGATACAACATAAATTGGTTTATGTCTTTCTTCAGGGGATAGTGATTCTAACATTTGAAAAGCAAGTTGAACAACAACTGTACTATCTTTACCACCACTATAGCCTATAATCCAAGGTCGGCTGTCATTTTTATATACAAGCTTCATTTCAGCTATTACTTCATTTATCTTTTGGTTTATATCATTAGTTGTCATAGCAATATACATCCTTTATTTGTTAAATTCTTTTTCAAGCTTTTCTTCATCCTTAGTTAAAGGTAAATCTATTTTTGATTTAATTAAGTTGCATGTCAATTTTACATAGCTAGCACTTTTTACGATGCGCCCATTAGGTGCAATTACACGATTTTCCCAATCTTTAAGATTAGATCTATTCCAATCGATAGTATTTAACTTTGCAATATAATTTTGCCAATCACTATAATTATTTGTATATAAATAGTTACCTATAATACCAATAGCCTCAAGAACGACGCCATTAGAGTTTATGTATGTATTTCTAAAATTATGGGCACTCATTTCTTTGTTGAAAACGAACATCCATTCATTTATATTATTGCATAAACTATTCCAAAATTCTAGAACGAAATTAAATACTTCGGGATCATTTGGATTAATTTTATGTAGAAGTTTCTTATTAGTTTCAAAAATACTACTTAGTATAAATAACTTTGCCGAGTACTTTGGTAAAGAGGTATTTTCTTTATCAGTAAAGTTTTTTAAATACTCATTTTTTTCTAATAAGTTCTTAGTAATTATTGCAATAGGGTCTCTAGAATCATATAAAATACCTATTGATTTAGATACATTTACTGCATGTTTATTTAAATCAGCGAAGATTTGCTGACTTCTACGTAAACCTTCATCTATGAATAAAACAACAGAAATTGATTCTTCTCCAAGTTCTGGAGAGGCTTTTAATGCTTCTTCAATTGCAGCGCGTCTATGCTGACCATCATTAATAAGAAGTTTACTATCCATTGAGACTTTAAGTATTCCTATATCTTCATTAGTTTTGGCATCAAAAGCAGAGAATTCAAATTCACCATCAATTGAAGCAGTAAGAGAAGAAAATACATAATCTTTTGGATTTTCTATTATATAATTAGCCATTTCTGGTATTCTCGTTTTATTTAAAATTCTTTGAGATCTATATTCAGCCGGAAGTTCATCATCATTAAATATGAATAGTTTGGATAGAATCTTTAAAGGACACATTATTACAAAATATTCTTTTGAAGATTGTATTCCTTTTATAGCTGGAAAAGTGTAGAAAAAATTATTTTTCATGTTGCCTCCTACGTACGTAATAAGATATAATATTATTATACAATATTACGTACGTAAAGTAAACGGGATGATTAATATTTTTAAATGCAAATGATAAGGGGGAAAAATTATTGAGTTATGTACTGGGTAATAAACAAATAAAAAAAAGAATAGGTAAGGATATCTTTATTTATCCTTTTAAAGAATCAAATTTGAAAGGTACTTCTTACAACTTGACAGCAAGCAAGGTTGCATATCTTGCTTCAAATTATATGCTTGCAATCAATGGAAAAGATGAAATCGTTGTTCCACCAGGAGAAACTGTTTTAATTCAAACAGAAGAGGCGATATATACTAGAAGAAATATATGTGGTACATATCATTCAAAAGTCTCATTAGTAACAGAAGGATTCTCACATATTGGTACAACTTTAGATCCTGAATATTTTGGAGCTTCACTAATCGCATTGACTAATCATACTAAATTAGTAAAGAAGATAAGGTGCGGTGAGAGTATAGTTACTGTTATGTTTTACAAAGTAAGAGGTTGTGATAAAACAATGAAGGATAATTCACAAAATAGAGATGATTTAATGCCAAAAGAGTTTAATGGATTTAAGCAAAATCTAACTCAAAAGCAAAGATACCATTTAGAAAAGGAAGTAAATAAAAGTAGAAATGTTGAATGGAAAAAGGATTATACATCATTAATAAACATAGTAAGGAAAGAAAATAATATAAAAAAGTTTAGTATTCAGGATTTGATTTTTTTGTTAATATTTAGCTTCGTGATTGTAATAGTGTATAAACTTTATAATAATAACTTATTGAGTTTAGAAGCTTTTATATCAGCTGAGGTTGGAGTACTTATGGGTATGCTAACATGGCTTACAGATGTATCTAAGAAGTTCAGAAAGGATTAATAGAAGGTTATTTTATTGAAAAATTATTATTTATATATGAAATTTTAAGTATTATAAAATATATGGTATAAAAACATATACAAAGGAGCTTTTATGGGGAAAGTAAATAATGCACTAAGAATGTTAGCAATTCTTCGTAGTAGAAGAAAAGTTACAAGAAAAGAACTTTCAGAGGAACTTGAAGTTGGAATAAGAGAAATAACGAGATATAAAGAAGCTTTAGAGTATTCAGGAGTTACAATTACAGAAGTAAAAGGTAGATATGGTGGATATATATTAGAGAATAAAGATTATCTATTAAATCTTGAGTTAAGCAATCTTGAAGAGCTATCTTTAATTAAAGCTAAAGAATATTTAAGGGATCAAGGGTTACATTTTTACAATGACTTAAGTAGTGCGATAGAAAAAATTAAAGCTACAAAGCCAAAGGCTAATGAAGATATTAATGAAGAGATTTATTCTAAAGTAATAAAGATAAGAGCTAATCAAGAAGAGGAAAGTAATAAGTGGTTAACTATTAATGATGGGATAATAAACTCTAAAAAGATAAGGATAACTTATACTAACTCTAATGGAGAAGATAGTGAAAGGGTAATTCATCCTTATAAGTTATATACGTATTATGGATCAAATTACTTTGTGGGGTTTTGTGAAGAAAAACAGGAATTAAGACAATTTAAACTAGTAAGAATTAAGTGTATTAAATTATTAAATGAAAAGTTTGATAAGCCAGATTTTGATTTGAAAGAGTATCTTGGTAAAACCATAGGTATATTTAAGGATAAATCATACAGTATCAAGTTAAAGATAGAGTATCCATATGCACAGGGATTTAAAGAATATTGCTGGGTCGATAACGAAGAAATAGAAGATCACATAAATGAAGGATTCATTATATATAAAGCCACTGTAGAAGGTAAAACTCAAGTTATCACTTGGATAATGGGAATGGGAACAGCATGTGAAGTATTAGAGCCAGCAGATTTAAAAGAAGATGTTATAGCTGCATTTAAAGAAGTTTTAAAAAAGTACAAATAAATCTTTAAAAGGACAATATAAGTCACTATTAAGAGCTATTATTAGTACATAAAGTAAATTACAGAAGAGGTGCTAATAATGATAAAGATAAAACATAATTTAGATGCAACAAAATTCAAGTGGTTATGGAGCAAATACGTTGAGGACGGGAATGATGAAAAACATTGTACAAATTCATTAAAAGGAAAGTACAGCAAGAAATTCAGTAAACATAATGAGAATTTTAATAATGAAACTACTATAATATTTGATGAACAACCAGAAGACAAGTTTAAGGCAATTTATATCTGTGGTGTTATAAATAAAGGATATAGTCAAAAGAAAAACTATCCTCATAATGTTCATTTAGCAATAGTTCCAAAAGAAGGAGCAAGATGTCTTTATCAATTTGAGGAATGGGAAATAGAAATTGAAGATGGTATGATTTCAATGATACCAGAAATTGAAGAATTACCAGTAAAGTATCAGGGGTTACCAGATGAGTATGTAACTTGCAGGATATTCAGATGGGCTGTGGGGTATTTCTTTAATAGTATAAAGTAAACATATATATATATATAGGTGTATTGTAATTAAGCAATACACCTTTATTTGAATAGTATTTCATTTTTATAGGACAAGCAGAATATAAATTAATATGTTATTAATATAATTGAAGGGGAAGGTCGTGGAGAAATTTGATTTTAAGTATAAGGTTGAAGGGATGGATAGAAAAGAAAATATATTATCGAAACTATCAATAATAGATAGTATAGAAATTATATTTAATGCAATGACTAGAAATAAAGGTGATATGGAGATAATTGAGATACTTGAAGATAGCTCCAAAGAAGATAAAGATGTTGTAATAGTAATAAAGGGATATGGTAAAAATGTATCTAATTTATATGAAATTGATTATTCTAAGAATTTAAATGACAATATATTTTTACAAGCTATTATATTTATAGCATCACAGGTGAAGATAATAGCAACTATGAATGGAATAAAGAAAGAGAAGATAGTCAGTTTTGAAGCGATTAATAAAGATTTAATTAATGCTAGCAAACAAGCCATTGATGAAACAGATAATTTTAGTGAAAGTATAGAATTTAGGTTTAATACAGCAAATTTGACTACAAAGGGTAAAGGTTTACTAGAGGGGGATATGAGAAGAAAATTAAGGAATAATATAAGCTTAAGCTATAGAGAAGCTTTAAGTGGAGAACTAAATATTAAAATATTTGGACAAGATATAGTATGTAAACCCATTGATGCTACCATTGTAAATAAAGATGATTGTATTATTAATACTGATCCTGATACAAGAGTAATCCTATATAAAATGAAAAATGAAAAAGGTGGATTTGAAATTATAATAAACGACATTATAATAAACAAAAATAAAATAAAAGAAATTATAAATTGGAAAAAAGACCCGTTTCATAGAGATGGTTATACATTTAAAAGACTATTTATATCATTAAGGTTAATTAGAGAAGATTTTGATTCGAATGATTATCATAAAATTAATGAACTTATGGAAGTCTTTAAAGATGATATTTTAGAAAAAGTGAGAAATAGTTCTGAAATGTTCTTAAACCCAATTGTAAATATTAACTTTGAATATAGCCGAGAAGACATGGAGAAAATTAAAATAGATATGAAAATTTCTCATGCTACAATTGTAGTGAAAGAATTATTAGATAATTATTTAAAAGCAATAAAAAAAGAATAAACTTATAAGGAAAGTGGACAAGTTGAAAGTATTTAAATTTGTCCATTTTTATGAAAGCATAAGTTTTTTGTATTGCTATTATTTTATCGATGGTTACTTTCACTACATAGTTGTAGATGAATTCCATCATGCAGTATCTAACAATTATAAAAGAATCATTAATTACTTCACTCCAAAGTTCTTACTTGGACTTACTGCAACTCCTGAAAGATTAGATTCTAAGGATGTATTTGCACTTTGTGACTATAATATGGTTTATGAAGTAAGACTAAAGGAAGCTATAAATAAGGGATGGCTAGTTCCTTTTAGATATTATGGTATCTATGATGAAACAGTTAATTATGAAGATATAGATTTTAAGAATGGTAAATATGATGATAAACAATTAGAAGAAGCTTTAATGCTTAATAAAAGAGGCAAGCTTATATTAAATCATTACCTTAAATATAATTCAAAGAGAGCTATGGGCTTCTGTTCATCAAGACATCATGCCGAATATATGGCTAAGATGTTTAATGAAAATAATATTCCTTCAGCAGCAGTTTATAGTGGAGAATCTGGAGAATATTCAGAAGAAAGAAATATAGCATTATCAAAGTTAACTTCTGGAGAATTAAAGGTTATTTTCTCAGTAGATATGTTTAATGAAGGTTTAGATGTACCTGGTATTGATATGGTAATGTTTTTAAGACCAACTCAATCTCCAACAATATTCCTACAACAGCTTGGTAGAGGATTAAGAAAAGCTAAGGACAAGCAATACTTAAATGTATTAGATTTTATAGGGAATTACAAAAAAGCTAACTTAGCACCATTCTTGTTAAGTGGAAAAGATTATTCAACTACAGAAGCAAAGAGAAATACTCAAAGTGACTATGAATTTCCCGAAAACTGTGTAGTAGATTTTGATTTTAGGCTTATAGATATATTCAAGAAGCAAGCTGAAAGAGAAATGAAGATTAAAGATAAGATAAAAGAACAGTTTGAAATAGTAAAAGATATTCTAGGATACAGACCATCTAGAGTAGAACTATTTACTTATATGGATGATGCAGTATATGAAAATATAAAATCTAAAAATAAAGCAATGAATCCATTTTCGAATTACTTAGAGTATATTAAAGAAAATGATACATTAACTTTAGAGGAAGAAGAACTATATAACAGTAGAGCTAGAGAATTTATTAACATGATAGAAACTACAAGTATGAGTAAAACATATAAAATGCCTATTTTATTAGCTTTCTATAATGATGGTAACATAAAAATGGAAATTACAGAAGATGATATTTATAAGAGCTTTTATGAGTTCTATAGAAAAGGATCTAATAAAGTTGATATGTTGAAGGATAAGAATACAAGTGATTTTATTAACTGGGATAAGAAAAAGTATATTGCTTTAGCTAAAAATAATCCAGTTAAGTTCCTACTAAAAACTCATGGCGATTTCTTTAAAGTTAAGGAAGGCAGCGTTATAGCACTTCAAGATGACTTAAAGCAGTTTATAAATAATGAAGCATTTAAAAAGCATATGAAGGATGCTATAGATTTAAGAGTAGAAACTTATTATAAAAATAGGTTTTTAAATAAATAACTATATTTATGAAAGATAAAGGAGCGATAACTTTGAAGTTAACAAGAAGACAAATCACATTAAAGGTATTATCTAATTTTATAAACTCTAATTTAGATAAAATTAATGATGTAGAAATGAAAGCAAATAATATAACTTTTATGACTAACAGTGGTAAAATTAATATTAAAATTAAAACAAGTAAAGATTATACTGAGAATGAAGAAAATAAACATTGTTTATGGGTTTCATTTAGTAAAGAGGAATTAGAGAATTCAGAGAATAATGATTATTTTGTGGTAATATGCAGCGATAATCTAGAGAAATCATTAGTATTTACTAGGAATGAGTTAGTAGCTCATTTTAGCAATATATCAAAAAGAAAGAAAAATGATGAGATAGATTATGATATGTACCCTCATTTTATTGGAAGAAGTTGTATTGATTCAAGAGTAAAATCAGATGCTACACCTATTGATATAACTAAAAATTTAAATAATTATGTGTTTTAATTATTTAAATGAAAGTAGGGCAATAAATGAAAAATTATAATAAATTAGTTAGAGATCTTATACCAGAAGTAATTAAAGCTGATGGTAAGGAATGTGAAATAGAAATAGCTAAGGATGAAGAAAAAACAGAACTTCTTGAAGCTAAGCTTATGGAGGAAGTTAATGAATATCTTCAAGATAAAAACTTAGAAGAGCTTACAGATGTTATGGAAGTTTTATTTGGATTAGCTAATAATTTAGGATATTCAGAAGAGGATTTACTTAATAAGAGAAATGAAAAACTTAAAGCTCGTGGTGGATTTAAAGAAGGAATTATATTGAAAAACGTATATTAGATAAAAGCTTGTAGTTTAGTTATGGTTACTAAGCTTATAATTATAATTGTTATAGTTTTTTCTGTTTAATATTATTGTTTTTTAGATATAATTGTATCTAGATATAGGTATAAGAACGTTTCATATGGCTAAGTGTGAGTTTGTAAGAAATAAATGACATTGTGCAATTATAGACTTATGTGAATTTGTGGGACTGAATATTGAATTAAATATAAATTAGAGGAAGATTAGAGTGGAAGATAATAAACAAAAATTATATGATATTTTTTAAAATTATTCATATGATGATTTAATGAAGTTATTTAAAGATGCTAAAACAAAAGAAGAACAGGACTTTTATGTTACTTTATCTAATTTAGTACTTCAAAGAGAAGCTAAAAAGGTTATAGGTAAGTAGTATGGCAACTTATACAATTTTTGCAGGAGTAAATGGAGCAGGGAAAACATCTATTTATAAAGCTACTTATTATGAAAAGAATAAAGATGAAAAAAGAATAAATACTGATGAAATGGTAGCTAGAATTGGCTCATGGCAGGACAATAACTTACAGATTAAGTGTGCTAGAGAGGCTGTTAAGTTGATTAGAGAATATATTAAGGGAGGTATATCTTTTAATCAAGAGACTACTTTATCAGGAAAAAGTATTATCAATAATATTAAGAAGGCAAAAGAAAACAACTTTTATGTTGTTATGAATTATATAGGAGTGGAAAGTATTAATATCGCCAAAGAAAGAGTTGCTATAAGGGTAAGCAAAGGTGGACATGGAATAGCAGATGAGGCTATAGAAAGAAGATATTATGATTCGCTTAACAATCTAAATAGTGTTATTTAGATATGTGATGAAATTAATATTTATGACAATTCAGATATGTTTAAGTTGGTTATCTCAATAAAAGATGGAGAAATAATTTGGCAAGATCACAAAATACCACAGTGGAGTAATAACCTATTTAGAAAAAGTAGTATGTGAATTTAAAAAGATAAGAAGTATTATAGAATAAATGAATTTTACCAAGTGTGCTATATATAATGGTACACTTTTTTATATATGGAAGCTAAAGATAGTCAGGTATAAAAAGCTTGTGTTTACAGATATTAATTGTAAAATATGTATAGTTTAAGTTTGGAGTGTTGAATATGATTTCTTTAGTTGATGAGGCTTATAAAATAGCTGATAGTAATAATGTAATATTAAAAGGAAATATAAAAATAAGTAATAATACTAATTGTTTAATATTTGCACATTACTGTGATAGTACTTTATTTTATAAGAAGTTTTTTAAGATTTCAAAAGATGTTTTAAAAGTAAATAATATAGCAAATAAAAATCTGAAGGAAATTAAAAAGTTAGTTAAAAGCTATGGTTACAAAAAGGTTTGGGCTAAAGGTGTATTTTCATTTTATGGGGATTTAAGACCTTTAGCAGTGGAAGCTGGATTTGGTAAATGGTCAGATAGTGGGATTATAGAAAATAAAAAATATGGTACTAATTTTATGATTACTGCTGTGTTTTATAAATAAAAAAGTAAGATATTAAAACGTTAGGTCTTATTTATGAAAGATAAGATGTAACTTGACTTAATGGGATTTGCAATAAGAGAGGATAAAAGTTATGAAAAATTATAATAAGTTAGTTAGAGATCTTATACCAGAAGTAATTAAAGCTGATGGTAAAGACTGTGATATAGAAATAGCTTCAAGGGAAAATAGAGGGGAACTTTTAGAGGCTAAGCTTATGGAAGAAGTAAACGAATATCTTCAAGATAAAAACTTAGAAGAGCTTGCAGATGTCATGGAAGTTTTATTTGGATTAGCTCATAATCTTGGATATTCTGAAGAGGATTTATTAAATAAAAGAAATGAAAAGTTTAAAGCTCGTGGTGGCTTTAAAGAGGGAGTAGTATTAAAAAAGGTATATTAAAAAATAAGGTACAGTGATAGTTTGTTCATTGTACCTTATTTTACTATTTGATACGTATAATCATCTTTAATAGTATAAAGATAAAGCATAATTAAAAAGATATAATTTAAAAAATAATAATAAAATTGCTTTGTATTATATAATTTGTGCGAAGAATCAATATTTTGAATCTACTAAAACTATAGATATTATTAATCTAAACAAAAAAAGTGAGTATGCCAGTACTCACTACCTGCTCTAACAACTATGTGTTAAATAGAATTTATTCTCTCCACTTGTAAGATACTAAAACCCGTACCGTTATATTATCAAAATTAAGTATATAATTCAACAGGTTATATTTTCTAGTTTGATAATGGTGATGACTAGTAGATTGTATTTAAACTATCCTTTTAATATGTATAAAGTGAAATTTGGATGAATATATAATAATGTAGTTTATTAAAACGCTGTAATTTTTAGGTGTAAAGGTTTACTACGATATGTATTTTTTATGAATTTATAATATATTTAATAAGGGGATGATTTTATACATGTCGAATTTAGAGTTAGCTAAAAAGATTGTTGAAGTTATTGGTGGAAAAGTAAACATTGTTAAAGCTACAAATTGTATGACTAGATTAAGGGTAACTGTAAAAGATTTAGGGCTAATAAAAGAAGATGAGTTAAAAAATATTGATGGGGTACTTGGTGTAGTTAAAAATGGTAATTATATTCAAATCGTATTAGGGCCAGGTAAAGCTAAGAAGATAACTGATATATGTATTGATGAGTTAGGAGTTCCTAGAGATAGTGGAGTAACTGAGGATTGGAAGGAAAATAAGTCTGCGATTAAAGGAGCACAAAAAGAAAGTAAATTTAAGAGAATAATTGCAACTATTGCTAATATATTTATTCCATTAATACCTGCTATTATAGCTGCGGGGATTTTTAATGGTTTAGCAAGTTTAATTTCTACATTACAAGGGCAAGGAACACTTTCGACAGTTGGTTTTTGGAATGTAACTCAGTTATTATTCTCTCTTATAGGAGGAGGATTTTTAGGGTATTTTGCTATCTATACAGGTATTAATTCTGCTAAACAATTTGGGGCTACTGAAGGGCTAGGTGGAATGATTGGTGCTATGTCTATTAGTGCTAATATAGTGGCTTTATCTCAAACCTTTGGATTGTATAATGAAGAGATTCCTCTAAACTCTATTTTAACTACAGGAAAAGGTGGAATTATTGGTGTTATAATGGGTGTTTACTTATTGGCAAAAATAGAAAAGGCTATACATAAGAGAATGCCTGACGTATTGGATTTAATATTAACACCTTTATTAACATTACTTATAACAGCTATTTTATTTGTATTTATAATAATGCCTGTAGCTGGATTTATATCTGATGGATTAGTTTCTGCTTTAAGTGTAATAATAAATTCTTCAAACCCAGTTGTAAGTATAATTAGTGGATATGTATTAGCGGCACTTTTCTTACCAATGGTTTTATTGGGATTACATCATGGATTAATTCCTATCTACGCAGTTCAATTAGAAGCTATGGGTGGAGTTTCTTTATTTCCAGTACTTGCTATGGCTGGTGCAGGACAAGTTGGAGCTGCTATAGCTATATATCTAATAGCTAAAAAAGTTCATAATGATAGATTAAAGAAGGTTATTGTAGGTGCATTGCCAGCAGGATTCTTAGGTGTCGGAGAACCTTTAATATATGGTGTTACTTTGCCTATGTTTAAACCATTTATAACCGCTGGGTTAGGAGCAGGATTTGGTGGAGCCTATGTAATGCTTACACACGTTTTAGCAAATTCATGGGGGCCTTCAGGTTTAGTTGCAATTCCAATAATGCAACCTCAGTCAATGTTAAATTTCTTTTTTGGTCTTTGTATTTCATACATTGCTGGCTTTATTATAACTTATTTTGTAATAAAAGAAGAAGATGTAAAGAATGTATAGATAAAATTGATAAAGAGATGTCATGTAAGTGATTTTTAAATAACTTACAGGTACTGCTTGTTAAAAAACTATTGTTAATCCAATATATACTACTTCCCAAAGTGGGTAAGGTACAATGATAATTTTTCATTGTACCTTATTAAATTTGCTATTATATATCCAAATAGCTTGAATAAACAAAATAATACTACAAACCCATACAGCCTTAGTATTTAAAAGTAGTGATATTAGTGTACCTGGAATAGCTCCAATAGCAAAGGAAAAAGTAAGAGATGTAAAGTAAATAAGTGTTTCTAATGATTTTATACTTTTTTGGTCTAAGGCTTTGAATAATAGTTGACCAACATTTCTAATATTTCCTGTACATATAGTTGTGTTAAATGGAATGCCAAGACATTCTCTAAATAAACATAATTGATATCCCATTAAAAATGAAACTAGATTAGTTACAATTAGATCAGGAAAAGTGCTAGGAATTAATCCTATGAAAAATAATAAAGTACTTTCTAAAATAAGAGCTAATATTCTCCATTCACCTTTAAACTTTGTCTTTATAATAATAGTTTTTACTAATGCACTAAATGCAGCTCCTAATATACAGGCAATAATGGGAATAAAGTAGTTTAGTGCTTCAATATAGTTTCCTAGACCTATGTTTATTCCTAGTTTTGACATATTAGCAGTATGCATATTAGCTAGTATTTCATTTCTTGTAACATAGGTATATCCGTTCATATAACCACCTACGAAGGTTATTATCATAAGGAAAATAGGCCTTGTATAAGGTGGAATTATTTCTTTTCTTTTATCTTTGGCTTTATATTTCATGTAATTCATCCTTTGACTCTTTTAATTAGTAAACTTTATGTACATAGTATTCCCTATAAGATATATGGAATTCTTTTAAGCTCTTTATGTTTATATAAATTATTAAAGCTTTCGTCTATAATAGGTTAAGTTTAATGGTATAATAATGTGAGCAGAATTATATGTGGATACATTGGAGGAAGTGATTATTTGACAAAGAAAAATAGGAAGATTGCTGATTGGCTTAAAATAGATTTTTTAAAGTATAGTGATGATATTATAAGAGATAAAGGGAAAAAAGGCATAAATCTTGTAAAGGAGATAGATGTAAGTGAGGATTATTCTGATGGCTTTTTAGATATCTTTGGAGTTGTGAAGTCTAAGGAGTGGTTGACTGATTCTCAGGAAACACATATTAATATAGATTTAAGAAGTAATGAAATAAATGAATTTGAGTGTGACTGCTATCATCATTATCAAAGTACAATGGATGGTGAGAGATTAGCTTGTGAGCATATTGCAGCTACATATTATAAGTATATAAATATGCTTGAATGTAACAAAATAGATTATCCCAATTTAGAGGTGCTTGCAGAGCAGGAGAAATATAATAAGGGGTTTGAACTTCTTGAAAGATTAGGTAGTAGTATTGTAAGCAATAGAGAGCTTGTAAATGTTGAAATCTCTTTAATTGAGAAGGATTATAATAGTTATCAAGCATCTTTTAAGGTTGGAAATAAGAAACTGTATGTAGTTAAAAATATTTTCGAATTTATAAAGGCTATGGATAATAAGAGTCAGTTAGAGTTCGGAAAAGGTTTTGTGTATGATGGTAGTATACATAAGTTTTCAAAGGAAGATATGAAGATTATTGATTTCATAAGGGAGTATGCTAATATTTCAGAAGCATTAAATGAAGGCAGTAATCAAGGATATGGTTTTGGATACTATGGATATAATAGGGGAAACTCTGCAAGACTTATAAAAAATAAGGTGATGATACTTGTAGGACCAGCATTAAAGAGATTTTTAGAGCTTGCTTCTGATAAAACTATAAATATGGAAGCTACTTATTTTAAAGGGAAAACTAATATAATTATGGATAATATACCTTTAAGCTTAAGTCTTAAGGAAGAAAATGATAATATTATATTAGAGAAAAATGGTGAGTTTCCTAGAGAGTTAATAAGAAATAGTGGAGTTTTCTTATATGATGAAAAGATATATATTCCTACAGATGATCAAAAGGAGCAGTTATTACCTTTTGTAAATATATTTAGTAGGGATGATAGTGCAATATTTAAAAAAGCTCAAGCAGAAAAAGTTTTTACTACACTTGTTCCTGCTATAAAAGCTATAGCTAATGAGTTAGTTGTTGATGAAGCTATAGAAGAAAAGGTGACTTCAGAGGAGCTAGAGCTTGAATTTTACTTTGATAGAGACAGAACTTCTTCATGGTGCATGGTTAAGTGCAAATATGGAAATGAAGTTTTTGATATGCTTCAAGGTTATAAAGGCGAAAAGTACTTAATAAGAGATTTGAAAAAAGAAAATGACGTAATAAATAGCTTAAGTAATTTTAAGTTTTATATAGATAAAGACAAATTTAAATTTACCGGTGATGATGAGGAATTATATAATTTTCTATTTAAAGGTATAGAAAGCTTGAGTAGCATTGGTGAAGTTTATTATTCAGATAGATTTAAAGAGCAGAAGGTTTATAAATCAGGTGCAATAAGTGCAGCTGTTGGAGAAAAAGGTGGATTTTTAGAGTTTAGCTTTGATATAGACCAAGTTGATCCTAATGAGTTTAATAATATCTTAAAGGCTTTTAGAAGTAACAGAAAATTTTATAAGCTTAAAAATGATAGTTTTATAAGTCTAGAAGAAAAGGAAACTCAAGGCTTTTTAGAGCTTCTTGATAATATTTTAGGAGATAAAAAGCTTAAGGGAAATAAGTTCGAGATATCTAAAAATAAGGCTATATATTTAAGTGATACAATAAGAGATAAAAATCTTAACTTTATAAACGGAAATGAAGTAGCAGACAATATTAAGGAAAGCTTTGATACCTTAGATAAAGTTGATTATAAGCTTCCAGAGGAGTTAAAGGCTACCCTTAGAGAGTATCAAATAACAGGCTTTAATTGGTTTAAGACAGTAAGTCATTATGGCTTTGGTGGAATCCTTGCTGATGAGATGGGACTTGGGAAAACTGTACAGACTATAGCCTTTTTATTGTCAGAAAAGGGTAAAAAGAGTCTTATAGTTACACCTACTTCACTTATTTACAACTGGAAAAATGAATTTGAAAAATTTGCTCCTACTATGAAGGTGTGTACACTTCATGGAACTAAAGAAGAGCGGGCAGAACTTTTTGAAAAAGTAGAAGAGTATGATGTAATATTAACTACTTATGGAACATTAAGAAATGACTTTGAAAGATACGAAGAGTTAGCCTTTGATTATTGCATAATAGATGAAGGTCAAAATATTAAAAATCCATTAGCTCAAAGTAGTGAAGCTGTAAAAGAAGTTAAAGCAAAGGTTAAGTTTGCTTTAACAGGAACCCCTATTGAAAATAACTTAATGGAGCTTTGGTCAATATTTGATTTTGTAATGCCAGGATACTTATATAATAAATCAAGATTCCAAGAAAAGTTTATAGGGGCAAAGGATGACAGAGCAATAGCAGAGCTTAAAAAACTAATAAGACCATTTGTTTTAAGAAGGCTAAAGATAAATGTAATGAAGGAGCTTCCAGATAAGATAGAGAAAAAGTTCTTTGTAGAAATGACAGAAGAACAGAAAAAAGTATACAGCACTTTTGTTAAGGATATTCAAGAAAAGATGGAAAATCAAGACTTTTCAAAAGATAAAATTACTGTGTTTTCATACTTAACAAAGCTTCGTCAGCTATGTCTTGATCCATCAATAATAGTAGATGGATATATAGGAGGAAGTGCTAAGATAGATGTAGCATTAGATATTATTAAAGAAAATATTGAAAGTAATAATAAGATACTATTATTTTCACAGTTTACATCAGTTTTAGCTAATATAAAAGAAGTATTAGACCATAATAACATAGGATATTACTACTTAGACGGTCAAACGAAAGCAAGTAATAGAGTAAACATGGTTAATAGCTTTAACGCAGATAAAGAGAAAAAGGTATTTTTAATATCCTTGAAAGCTGGAGGAACAGGACTAAACTTAACTAGTGCTAATATTGTAGTTCACTTTGATCCATGGTGGAATCCTGCTATAGAGGATCAAGCAACAGATAGAGCACATAGAATAGGGCAAAAAAATATTGTTGAAGTAATAAAGCTTATTTCACAAGGAACTGTTGAAGAAAAGATAATTACTATGCAGGAGAGCAAGAAAGAGCTTATAAATCAAGTTATGGAAGGCGATTTCAAGGAAGGTAGTTTCCTTAAGAACTTAAAAGATAATGAGATAGTAGAGCTATTTAAATTTTAATAATTTTAACTTTAGGCAACAAAGTATTACTATATATAATTTAAAAATAAAATTTAGATTTTAATAAATAGATAAGTTAAAAATATTTTTATAATATTTATAATTAATTGATTTTAGGAAAAAATAGCTACAGGAAAGAATTTAAATACAAAAGGTGGTAGCTATGAGTAGAAAGTTATTATATATAAGCGTTAATTCAAAACCAGAAAATTTATCATCTTCTAAATCAGTAGCGAGAGATTTTATTAATAAGTTTCTTGAAAAAAACAAAGATTTTGAAGTTGAGGAAGTAGATTTATATAAAGAACATATACCGAGATTAGAGTATCAGTATTTTGAAAGTCGTAACTGTATTATTAATGAAGAGGCAACAAAGAAATTACCTGAAAAGGAGCAAAAAGAGGTACAAAGAATAAGGGAACTATGTGATCAGTTTATAAGTGCAGATATGTATGTTATAGCTGCTCCAATGTGGAGTGTATCATTTCCGGCTCCATTAAAAGAGTATATTGATTGTATTGTTCAAGTAAATAAGACGATATTAATCGAAAAGGATAAGAAGCCTAAAGGGTTACTAGAGGATAAGAAAAGAGCATTAGTATATATACAATCATCAGGTGGAAGTATTCCTTGGATATTAGATCCAATAATGGACAAAGGAGAAAACTACATAGCTTCTATTATGAAACTAATGGGAATAAAAGATGTTATTGAACTTAAAGTAGATGGAACAGGAACTACTGAGGAAGAAAGACAAAATTCTATAAATAAAGCTAAAGAAAAAAGTAATGATATAATAAATGGCTTAGATTTTAATTAATAAAATGTACTAAATAGCATCTATATAAAATTGGAATAACTGTTGATTCAGCAATAAATATACTAAATGAAAATGTAGAAATAAGAAATACTTTATATTTGTTTATAAAGAGTTTTTCTTAAACTAAGATTAAATAATTAACCAGTATCTATTTGATTAATTCAATATAGATACTGGTTTTTTAGTATTTATATTGTGCAATATATAATTAAAGAATTTTAATGGAAGGAAATGTTAAATAGGTAACGAATAGTATAGCTTAAAAGATTAAATTGTATTTTTATTCATTTTTGCATTTTTATAAGGAAAAGGGAATATTGTTAATTATGACTGTTTCAGAAATAACAATAGTTATATTTACTAATTATAGTTGGTAAAGTCTGAAAATTTAATATTAGGGGGTTCTGTATGAAGGAAAATGGATTGTTTTGCATAGGTAAGGTTGAAGAAATATGTAGGCTCTCCAAAAAGACACTTAGATATTATGACAAAATGGGCATACTATCACCAGATAAGGTATCCAATGAAAGTGGATATAGATACTATAGTAAAAAAACACTGTTATCAGTACCAATGATAAAGTATTACAAGCAAAGTGGTTTTAAGCTTGAAGAAATGAGAGCTTTACTTAATGGAACACACTTTTCAGTAATAGAGCATCGTTTTAGAGATAAAATAGATGAACTAAAAAAAGAAGAAATTGACTTGAAATTGAAAATTAGGTCAATTGAGGATTGGTATAAGCTCATTTTAGAGGCAGAAATGGTGTTAGAAAATAATATGAAAAATATTTCAGTAAAATATATAGAGCCAACTAGATTAGTTTGCTTAGAGCAAGATTTTAAATATGATTACATGGATTCTATTATAAATATAGAATTTACAAATTATATAGACAGTATAAAAAATGCTATAACTGGACCTGTTATAATTGAATATCCATCTATAGAAGACAAAATTAAAGGAACTTGCAAAAGGGCTAGAATATTACAAAAAACAATTTTAGAGTGTGAAGATGAATTGACAGTTAACTATGGAGGTTGTATGTTTGCATCATGTTATCATATAGGATCTCATGAGAAGTTAAACGAAACATATATGAAAATTAAAAAGTGGGCTAAGGAAAATAATTATAGTTGTGATTCGAAATCATATGAGAGATATGTGATAGATTATTGGACAACTAAAGATACTAATAAATTTGTAACTGAAGTAATGGTAAAGCTAACAAAAGATAAGTGTAGGAAAATAAAGTAAACGTTGCCCTAAGGGTAAAGTAATAAAGCTAATGTAGTATTTAATAAGAGTTATTTTAGTATACAAATTACTAAATTAGCTTAGTAATTTGTAGGAAATTAACTATTGACATTCCCCCAAAGGGAAAGCCCTATAATTAAATTAGAATTATTATGAAATCATAAGTGAAGTTAGTATGGTCATTATAATTTTAATGATAATATATATTAAAACGTGATAACGTTTAAATGGGAGGGTTTTGTTTATGGGTGAAATGACACGTGCGGTTGATGCTAAAGCAGTTGCCGCGAAAAAGAAGTTAGCTTCTAACTTTTTTAAAAAAGGTATTTCTATTGCTCTTTTTTCAGGATTGATGTATGGATTTTATTCAGCATTCTTAACCTTAGGAATGAGCAAAGGCATCTGGGCTGAATGGTATGATCCAACAACATCAGTACTTTCTGTTCTTGTAGCAACATATTTATTAGGTGCACTTGGAAGTGCTGTAAACGATATCTGCAGTGCTATTTGGGCTATGGGATGGGCTGCATATAAAGGAAAGATTGTAGATTTCTTTAGGTGTATTAAAACTAAGCCAGGTGGAATGATGATTTTAGCTGCATTGATAGGAGGACCTATTGCTAGTACAGCTTATGTTGTAGGGTTACAGATGGCAGGGTCAATAGTTATCCCAATCGCTGCACTTTGTCCAGCTATTGGCGCAATATTAGGTAGGATATTATATAAGCAAGAATTAAATAAGAGAATGGCTCTAGGTATTTTTATTTGTGTAGTAGCTAGTTTTATGATAGGAAGTACAAGTATTTCAGGGGATGCGCCAGAAGGGATGTTCTTAGGAATTTGTATCGCATTAATAGCGGCTTTAGGTTGGGGATTTGAAGGATGTGTTGCAGGCTATGGAACATCAATGATAGATTCAGAAATTGGAATTACAATTCGTCAAGTAACATCAGGATTATCAAATTTGATAATATTAGTACCATTGTTTGGAATAATATTTGGTGATGGAATAGGTTTTGCATCTAATTTAATAGTACAAGCATTTACTAGTGGACCAGCAATGATATGGTTTGCTCTTTCTGGATTATGTGCATTTGTATCATTTATGTGTTGGTACAATGGTAATAGTATGTGCGGAGCAGCTTTAGGAATGGCTTGTAATGGAACATTTTCATTCTGGGGACCATTCTGTTGTTGGATAGTATTAGGGGTATTTGGTGGAATGGAAGGTTGGGCTTTGCCTCCTATAGTATGGTTCGCTGCTATTTTAATGGTATTGGGTATTTTAGTAATAGCAACGAATCCGTTAGAGTTATTTAGAAAAAAGGAGGAGTAAAAGTATGAAACCACTTAATTATGCTATATTAAAATATTTTACTAAAGTTGAAGAAGCTTGTGCAGAGGATGTTATAGAAGCATTAAAAGGTGAATACGGTAGCTTTAAAGCTTTAAATAGAAAAGATGTAGTTACTGCATTAATGACAGCAGAAGCTAATGGACTTTTAGAAGAAACAAGATTTGAGTTAGATAAAGGCGGAGAATTAAGAGTGTATTATCATGCTCATGCTGAAGGTGCAGAAACAATTAATAAATATATTAAAGATTAAAATAATATAAAATTAAAACTCTCTAGTAATGATTATAAAAATTGTTCTAGAGAGTTTTTTTATTTCTGCAACCTTAACCTAAGGGGAAGGGACAATATCTAAATATTATAAAAATAATGAAAATTGAGATGTTAAGTAACTTACTTTTATATTAAAGAGATAGGATTTTTGAAGATATAAATAATAACCAACTATAAATCGAAAATAATCTTGTAAACTATTACAAAAATTTGTCTATGAATTTAAAGAAAAAACCTGTTGACTTTCCCCCAAAGGGAAAGGACTATAATTTACTTGAAAAGTAGAAATGATAAATATTAAGACTTTTAATAGTATATTCATAAAGTTATTTTAGTGTTGTTAAAAAGAAAGGGGGATAATAAATGAGATATTATGGAGAGGAAGCATTAGGGTTAATAGAAACATTAGGATTAGTACCAGCACTTTATGCAGCAGATCAAATGTTAAAAGCTGCAGATGTAGAGCTAATTTCTTATGAAAATATTGGTTCAACTCTTGTAACTATTATGGTTAAAGGTGATGTGGCTGCTGTTAGAGCTTCAGTAGATGCCGGAGCTAGAGCAGCATCTGAAATAGGAAAACTAACTGCAAAAAATGTTATGCCAAGACCTATTAGAGAAGTTGGGGATATAGTTTCTGTACATGATATTGATTCTTAAAAGATATTGAAAGGAAGTGAAATATTAATGGCTAGATATGAAGCTTTAGGATTGATTGAAACTTTTGGTTTAGTTTTTGTATTAGAAGCAGCAGATGCTATGTGCAAAGCTGCTGATGTTGAGCTTATAGGTTATGAAAACGTTGCCTCAGGATATATATCTGTTTTAGTAAGAGGAGATGTAGGTGCTTGTAAAGCAGCAGTAGAAGCAGGGGTGCAAGCTGTGAATAATATGGAAGATGGAAATTTATATAGTCATGTGGTTATAGCGAGACCACATCAGGATTTAGAGAAAATAATAGAGAGATATAAATTAACAAATTTATAGAAATAATAAAAAGTATTTAAGTTTGTATATATAAAATATTTTTTAGGAGAGATAAAAATGAATATTATTGATAATGATTTGCTCTCCATACAAGAATCAAGAATTCTTGTAGAAAATGCTTATGAAGCGCATAAAAAGTTAGCGACGTTTTCACAGGAGATGCTAGATAAGATTGTAGATGCAATGATTTATGAAATTGAAAATTACATTATAGATCTTGCAAAGATGTCTAATGAAGAAACTGAGTACGGTAAATATGAAGATAAATGTATTAAAAATAGCTTCGTATGTAAATTTCTTCGTCAAAGACTTAAGGGAATGAAGTGTATAGGAATTATTAATGAAGATAAAGAAAATATGACAATGGATATTGGCGTTCCAATGGGAGTAATAGTTGCATTTAGCCCATCTACAAGTCCTATATCAACTACAATATATAAAGCGTTGATTGCAATAAAATCAGGAAATGCAATAATTTTTTCACCCCACCCAAGAGCAAAAAATACTATTTTTAAAGCCTTAGATATATTAATAAAGGTTGCAGAGGAAAATGGCTTGCCTGAAGGAGCGTTATCATATCTTCACAATATAACACCTAATGGAACCAATGAATTGATTTATCATAGGTATACTTCATTGATAATCAATACAGGAGTACCTAATTTGCTAAAAACAATATATAAATCAGGTAAACCACTAATATACGGTGGTACTGGAAATGGACCAGCATTTATTGAAAGGACTGCAGATATAAGAAAGGCAGCGAGAGATATCATTGATAGTAAATCATTTGATAATGGAATACTTTCTGCAGCTGAGCAATCAATTGTGGTGGACAGTCCTATACATTATGAAGTAAAAAAAGAGCTTGAAAATTATGGAGCATATTTCATGTCAGAAGAGGAATCGGACAAACTTGGAGTATTATTTTATAATTCAGATGGATTAAGCAACAGTGAAATAGTAGGAAAAACAGCTCAAGAATTAGCCAAAAGAGCTGGGTTTATAGTTGATAAGACTGTAAAGGTATTAATTTCACAACAAAAGTATGTAACTAGTAAAAATCCATACTCAAAAGAAAAGTTATGTCCAGTACTAGCCTATTATGTTGAAGATGATTGGATGCATGCTTGTGAAAAGTGCATTGAGCTATTATTAAATGAAAAGCTAGGACATACTTTAATAATTCACTCTAGAAATGAAGATGTTATTCGCCAGTTTGCACTAAAAAAGCCAGTAGGAAGAGTGCTTGTTAATACGCCAGGTGTTTTTGGTAGTATGGGAGCAACTACTAACCTATTTCCAGCAATGACTTTAGGTAGTGGTTCTGCAGGTCAAGGTATGACTTCTGACAATGTATCTCCAGAAAATCTTATTTATATACGTAAGGTTGGATATGGGGTACGAAATATAGAAGATGTAATATCTTTAGCTGCAAATAAGAATAGTAAAATAACTTCAAATAAAAATTATTCTGAGGGAATAAATAGTTTAGAGTTAATGGAAATTATTTTAAAAAAGTTATTAGATAATAATCATAAGTAAATATAGATTAAAGTTTATTTATTAAAAAGGGGGATTAGAGTTGGATATAAAAGAATTTTCAACCAAATTTAGAGAAGCTACTCAGAGTATGTCTCAAAACGAGCGTGATAGTCTTTTAAAGATGTTTGAGTGTCTATCAAAAGAAATAATTAAAGATGAAGAAATAAATAATGGCTGTCAATGTAATGAAGGTACAGATATACCTAATGGAATTACAGATAGATTAAGTAAGTTAAAGGATAATTATTTAAAGCAAGTTCCGAGGATTACAACATATAGAGCTAGAGCAATAACAAAAATTGCTAAAGAAAATCCAGGTATGCCTAAAATTTTATTGAGAGCTAAATGTTTTAAATATTGCTGTGAGACAGCACCTTTAGTAATCCAAGATAATGAACTTATTGTTGGAGCTCCATGTGGGGCACCTAGAGCAGGAGCTTTTTCACCAGATATCGCTTGGAGATGGATGGTTGATGAAATTGATACTATAGGAAATCGTGCTCAAGATCCTTTCTATATTTCTGAAGAAGATAAAAAAATAATGAAAGAAGAGTTATTTCCATATTGGGAAGGAAAATCAGTAGATGAGTTTTGTGAAGATCAATATAGGGAAGCTGGAGTTTGGGAATTATCAGGAGAATCTTTTGTTTCAGATTGTTCATATCATGCTGTAAATGGCGGTGGAGATTCCAATCCAGGATATGACGTAATATTAATGAAAAAAGGTATGTTAGATATCCAAAATGAAGCAAAAGAAAATTTAGAGAAATTAGATTATGAAAATCCAGGTGATATAGAAAAAATATATTTCTATAAAGCTGTTATAGATACAACAGAAGGTGTAATGATTTATGCTAAGCGTATATCTCAATATGCAGCAGAATTAGCATCAAAGGAAATTAATCCTAAACGTAAAGCTGAATTATTGAAAATATCAGAAATTAATGCTAAAGTACCAGCTCATAAACCTACAACTTTCTGGGAAGCAATACAATCTGTTTGGACTATTGAATCTCTTTTAGTAGTAGAAGAAAATCAAACAGGGATGTCTATTGGACGTGTAGATCAATATATGTACCCATACTACAAAGCTGATATTGAATCAGGTAGAATGAATAATTTCCAAGCTTTTGAGTTAGCCGGTTGTATGCTAATTAAAATGTCTGAAATGATGTGGATCACAAGTGAGGGTGGTTCTAAGTTCTTCGCTGGATATCAACCATTTGTAAATATGTGCGTTGGTGGTGTGACAAGAGACGGTAAAGATGCTACTAATGATTTAACTTATTTGTTAATGGATGCTGTTCGTCATGTTAAGATTTATCAACCTTCTTTAGCATGTCGTATCCATAGTAAATCACCACAAAAATATCTTAAGAAAATTGTTGATGTAGTAAGGGCTGGAATGGGATTCCCAGCATGCCATTTTGATGATGTTCATATAAAGATGATGTTAGCTAAAGGAGTTTCAATAGAAGATGCAAGGGATTATTGCTTAATGGGATGTGTTGAACCTCAAAAAGCAGGTAGATTATATCAATGGACATCAACAGCATATACTCAATGGCCAATATGTATAGAGCTTGCATTAAATAATGGTGTACCACTATGGTATGGAAAGCAAGTTACACCTAATTTAGGCGATGTAGATAGCTTTAAAACTTATGAGGAGTTTGAAGCAGCTGTTAAAGAACAAATTAAATATATAACTAAATGGACTAGCGTTGCTACAGTAATATCACAACGTGTGCATAAAGATCTTGCTCCGAAACCACTTATGTCAATTATGTATGAAGGTTGTATGGATAAAGGTAGAGGTGTTGAAGCTGGTGGAGCAATGTATAACTTTGGCCCAGGTGTAATTTGGACAGGCCTTGCTACTTATACAGACTCTATGGCAGCTATTAAGAAGTTAGTTTTTGAAGATAAGAAATATACTTTAAGAGAGTTTAATGAAGCTTTAAAGGCTGACTTTATTGGATATGAAAAGGTTAGAAAAGATTGCTTAGAAGCACCTAAGTATGGAAATGATGATAACTATGCTGATTATATAGCAGCTGATTTAATTAATTTTACTGAAATGGAGCATAGAAAGTATAAGACATTATATTCAGTACTAAGTCATGGTACCTTATCAATATCAAATAATACACCATTTGGTCAATTAACAGGAGCATCAGCTAATGGTAGAAAAGCGTGGATGCCACTATCTGATGGAATAAGTCCATCACAAGGTTCAGATTATAAAGGACCTACTTCAATAATTAAATCTGTATCTAAGATGGCTTGTGACAATATGAATATTGGGATGGTTCATAACTTTAAGTTAATGGCAGGCTTACTTGATACTAGAGAAGGTGAAGAAGGAATAATTACATTATTACGTAGTGCATGTAATTTAGGCCTTGGAGAAGTTCAATTCAACTATCTAGATAATAAAACATTAATTGAAGCTCAAAAGCATCCAGAGCAATATCGTGACTTAATTGTTCGTGTTGCAGGATATAGTGCTTTCTTTGTTGAGTTATGTAAGGATGTTCAAGATGAAATAATTAGTAGAACAATGCTTACACATTTTTAAGAAGGTTTAATAGATTTTTTTATTATATATACCATCAACGTTAGTGGGCTATGTTGGTGGTATATAAAAAGAACTGGAGATTGAATAGTATGGTAAATGAAAAAGTAGGTGTAATTGAACGAAAAGCAAGAATTTTTAATATACAAAAATATAACATGTATGATGGACCAGGAGTAAGAACTTTAATATTTTTTCAAGGATGCCCATTAAGATGCAAGTGGTGTTCTAATCCAGAAGGAATGCAAAAAAAATATAGAGTCATGTTTAAGAGGAATTCTTGTGTAGATTGTGGTGCTTGCGTTTCTGTCTGTCCTGTAGGAATACATACTATTTCCGATAAAACATTTAAGCATGAAATAAGTAGAGAGAAGGATTGCATTGGATGTGGCAAATGTGCAGATACTTGTCTAAAATCAGCACTAAGAATAGTAGGTCAGGTAAAAACAATATCTGAATTATTAGAAATAGTATTAGAAGATAGAAGTTTTTATGAAGTTTCCGGAGGGGGAGTTACATTAGGAGGCGGTGAAGTACTAATGCAACCAGAAGCAGCAACAAGTTTATTGATGTCATGTAAGCATGAAGGTATTAATACAGCAATTGAAACTTGTGGTTATGCAAAACTAGAATCTGTTTTAAAGGTTGCAGAATTCACAGATTTATTTTTATTTGATATAAAGCATATAAACTCAGATAAACATTTTGAATTAACAGGAGTTAGAAATGAGCAAATCTTAGAAAATTTAGTTCAGCTATTAAGACGTAAATATAATGTTAAAATACGTATGCCTTTATTAAGGGGTGTTAACGATCAAAAAGAAGATATTGAAAGTGTTCTAGAGTTTTTAATGTCGTATAAGGACTATAAGAACTTTAAAGGAATTGATTTATTACCATATCACAAAATGGGAGTTAATAAATATAATCAACTTAATATGGAATATCCTATAGTGGATGATCCAAGCTTAAGTGATGAAGATTTAGATAAAATTGAAGGCTGGATTAATAATTATAACTTCCCAGTAAAAGTAATACGCCACTAATAATTTTGAGAGAAAATAAAATGGAAGGTAAGGGGTATGGGAGAAGTTTTTGATAGAAACATACAACGTGTAATACAAGAGTCAGTACCAGGAAAACAGATTACAATTGCTCATATAATAGCATCACCTATGGAAGATATTTATGATCGTTTAGGAATAGATGAAAAAGGAGCTATTGGAATTTTAACTCTTAGCCCATATGAGTCAGCTATAATAGCAGCAGATATTGCAACAAAGACAGCAGATGTTGAGATTGGTTTTTTAGATAGATTTACAGGATCAGTAGTTATAAGTGGCGATGTTGAAAGTGTTGAAACTGCTCTTATTTCAGTTAATGATACTTTAACAAATTTACTTGGGTTTACACCGGCCCCTATTACAAGAACATGAGAAAGAAACGAATAATGGTAATTGGGCCTTCAAGCTGTGGTAAAACTACATTGGTTAATGCTATAAACGACTACAATGGTAAGCTAAAGAGAACTCAAGATATGATTTATGGAAAAAGGACAATAGATGTTCCTGGATCTTATATTGAGAATGGAGATAAGTATAAGCATATTATCGCGGCAGCACAAGATGCATCACATGTGTTAATTCTTATGGATAGAACAAGAAGGGATAATTTATACTCTCCTGGATTTGCAAGATTATTTAAGTGCCCTGTAATTGGTGTAATAACTAAATGTGATTTAATGCCGGAAAATGAAATTAATTGTGTAAGACAATTAAAGCTGGCAGGAGTCATAGAGCCATATTTTCATATTAGCTTCAACGATCGGGTAAGTATTGAAAAGTTAAAAAATTACTTATTTGATAAAAGAGAAGAGGAAGGGGGCAAAGATGAAATTTATTACTGAAGAGTATTTAAGAGATATGTATAGAAAAAATCCTTTTACAAATTTTAGCCTAGTAGAAGGTCAACGACTTACGCCAGGTGCTAGTCAATTTTTAAGAGATAAGAGGATAGAACTATGTGAAGATATTCAATCTTTAAAAGATAGTATCGATAATCCAAAATCAAAAAAAGATGATAATAAAGAGAGAAATATAAATAAAAGAATTTTATATAAAATTAGAACTATAGAAGTAGATTTTCTTATAAAAATCAGAGAAGTTATAGAAGATGATATTATATTGGCACAAAATTTAATGGAGATATCAAAGGAAATTTCATCTATTAAGTTGTTATTATCAGGAGACAAATCTATAAGTCTTCCAAATTGTAAAGGTTGTACAGGAATGAATAGTAAAAACTTTTTTGAGGATATAGATGATTGCTTTGATATAACAGAGTTTTATATGCAATTGTCAAAAAGTAAAGAGATTTTAGAGTTACATGAATTACGTTGTAAATTACGAGAGTTAGAGATACTGATTATAGAAGAATTTGATGGTAGTGAAGTAGATAATGAAATTGGGGATAAATTAATAAAGTATGTTAACTGGTTCATCAACTCATTATCACAAATTATTTGTTCAGTTGTTGGAGGGAAAGTATGTCAGAGAAAAAGTTAACTTTTGAATATTGCGATAGGCTTGTTAAAGAGTTTGAAGAGGTAATAAAAAGACCAATTAACAAAAAATCATCAACTTATTATTGTGGTGTAGATCTGGGAACAGCATGTATAGTTTTAGCTGTTATGGACGAAGATTATAACCCTGTTGCAGGGGCATTTAAATATGCAGATGTAGTTAAAGATGGTATGGTTGTTGATTATATTGGAGCAGTAAAGATAGTAAGAGAATTAAAAAATGAATTGGAAGAAAAGCTTAATGCAGAATTAATATATGCAGCAGCTGCTATACCACCAGGAACTGATGCTTTAGACTCAGGAGCTATTAAAAATGTAGTACAGGCGGCAGGTTTTGAATTGACAAGCCTATTAGATGAGCCAACAGCAGCAAATGAAGTATTGCATATTAAAAATGGTGCTGTTGTAGATATAGGTGGAGGAACAACAGGAATTTCTATTTTAAAGGATGGAAAGGTTATTTATGTTGCAGATGAGCCTACAGGTGGTACTCATTTTTCACTTGTACTATCTGGTGCCTATGGAATGACTTTCAATGAAGCAGATAAATTTAAGAGAAATAATGAAAAGCATAAAGAAATATTACCAGTTCTAAAACCAGTTGTTGAAAAAGTTTCTTCTATTATTAATCATCATATCGAAGGATATGATGTAAAAGAAATCTCATTAGTAGGTGGAACCTGCTGTTTAACAGGAATTGAGGAGATAATTGAAAAGCAAACAGGTATATACACTCATAAGCCTAGAAATCCAATGTTCGTAACACCTTTAGGAATAGCGCTTAGCTGCACTAAAGAAATAATGGATTAAGATAAATGGATTATAGAATAATTAAATCTCCATCTCAATGTACACTTGATATTTTAAGGAGAAGAATGGGATTAGAGTGTAAAACGAATTTGAAAGATATTTCAGCAATAGGTTTAGTTCAAGGGAAAATTATAGATATGATTTATGCAGCTGATATTGCTGAAAAAGCAGTAGGGGTAACAGTAGAGGATATTAGAGGTAGTTGCCCACAAAATATGATACTTATTGGTATATTTGGTGACACAGCTTCTGTCGAAACGGCAATAGCAGAGATAAAACTCAAGATGGGAGAAGGGAAAGTTAAATGATAACAGCAAAACTTATTGGTAATATATGGTCAACGAGAAAGGTAGAGTCACTTAATGGATTTAAGCTAATGTTAGCTGAAGAAATTTGTGGAAGTAAAGGGGGAGAACGGTTAGTAGTTATAGATACTATTGGTGCAGGTATTGGAGATAGGGTAATAGTAACAAAGGGATCTTCAGCAAGAAGGATGCTAGAGGATGATAATATTCCTGTAGATGCAGTTGTTGTAGGGATAATTGATGAAGATTGCCTATTTGAATAAATTTAGGGAGGGATTTATATGAGTCTTTTAGATATGATAAAAGATGCTGGCGTAATAGGAGCTGGTGGAGCAGGTTTTCCAACTCATGTAAAACTTTCATCTAAGTCAGAGTATATACTTTTAAATGGAGCAGAATGCGAACCACTTCTTAGAGTAGACCAACAATTGATGGAATTTTATTCGAAAGAGATCCTAATAGGTTTTGAAGAAGCTAGGAAGTTAGTAGATGCTAAAGAGGGTATTATTGGCGTTAAAGGTAAACATAAAAAAGTTATACAAATTCTTAGAGAAAAAATTAAAGAGTTAGAATTTGAAGAATTTATCAGTGTAAAGGAAATTCCAGATATATATCCTGCAGGTGATGAACAAGTTTTAGTTTATGAATTAACTAAAAGAATAGTACCTGAAGGTGGAATTCCTATACAGGTAGGTTGTGTAGTTTTAAATAGTGAAACTGCATTAAATATATATAATGCATCTTTAGGACAGCCTGTAATTTATAAATACATCACAGTAGCAGGAGATATACCGAATCCTATAACTGTTAAGGTACCAGTAGGAACACCAATAATGGAAGTTTTAAAATTAAGTGGAATAGAAGATTTTAATGACTTTAAAGTTATTGATGGAGGTCCAATGATGGGACCGGTAATGAAAGATTTAAAAGGATCTATTACTAAAAAAAATAAAGGATTTATAATACTTAAAAATAGTCATCCGTTAATAAGAAAAAAAACAGTTACTATGGAAAGATCAAAAAGGATAAATAAGACTAGTTGTGAACAATGTCGTATGTGTACAGACATGTGCCCTCGTTTTTTACTTGGTCATAATACACAGCCACATAAGATGATGCGAGCTATAAGTTATAATCTTGATAACTTAGAAGAACTTAAAAATTCATATTTATGTTGCCAATGTAATTTATGTGAATTATTTTCGTGTCCAGCAGGGCTTTATCCAAAGGCAGCAAATATGTATTTTAAGCAAAAGCTTATGGAAGGAAATATTAGGTTTAATAAAGTTCAAAATGATTATACAGTAAGAAATGCTAGAGAGTTTAGATTAGTACCTAGTGCTAGATTAATTGCAAGATTAGGGTTGAAAGTCTTTGATAAAAAGGCACCTATGAAAGAGGTAACTATTAATTCAGATATAGTAAAAATTCTAACATCACAGCATGTAGGAGCACCTTGTATACCTTGTGTGAAAATAGATGATTATGTAGAAGAAGGACAAGTTATTGGAAGTATTCCTGAAAAGTCATTAGGTGCTACTATACATGCAAGTATACCAGGAGTTATTACAGAAATTACTGATGAATTTATATCAATAAGGAGGGAATAGTATGTCAAAAGCAATAGGTATGGTAGAGTTTACAAGTATTTCTCGTGGCATATATGCCACAGATCAAATGCTTAAAACTGCTGAAGTAGAAATAGTAACAGCTAATACTGTGTGTCCAGGAAAATATATTGCTATAGTCCATGGTGATGTAGCAGCTGTAAATGAATCAGTAAGATTAGGAGAATCAGTAGCTAATGAGTTTTGGGTTGATTCGATTATTATTCCCAATGTTAATCCGCTTGTTTTTCCTGCTATTTCAGGGGCAACTATGCCAGAGAGAATACAGGCACTAGGAATTATTGAATCATTTTCATTAGCAACTATGGTAATTGCTGCAGATGCAATCTTAAAAGCAGCAAATTTAGAACCGATAGATTTAAGATTAGGTACTGGACTTGGAGGTAAATCATATTTTGTTTTTACTGGTGACGTGGCAGCCGTTGAAGCTGGAACAGAAGCTGGTAAGAGTATTCTTGAAGAAAAAGGCTTATTAGTTAATTGTGAAATAATACCATCACCTTCAAGACTACTTATTGAGTCGCTACTTTAATAATATTAACAGATTTGATTTATAAATTTATTTTTAAATGAAAGGGTGTGAGTAAATGAAAAGGTTAATTTGTGTAAAAGATATTGAAGATTTTATTAAGAGTGGGAAAAAGGAATTTTATGATGATGGAAATATGATAATTACCCCTGCGGCAAAAGATGCTGCAAAGATTAATAATATTATATTCACTACTGAATTACCTGTGTGTAATGTAAAAGATCAATCAGTATTAAAGAGTGAAGAAGTTGAAAAAAGAAATGATACTTGCAAAATAAGCTCAGATAATATAGATACTGAAACAATAATAAATGTATTCAAAGCAATTGTGGAAAAAGGGTTAATGAAAGATATATTAGCATCATTAAGTAATATTTCCAATACTCCATACGAAGCTGAAAAAGATACAAATGGTTTAAAGGTTATAAGAGGGAATACAGTTAAAATGGATGTTTTCGATGTTGGAGATCCAAATGTTAAAGCTTATTTCCAGGAGCTTGTAAGTAAAGAAGAATCTAAAATGAGTGCAGGCTTTCTTATAATTGAAAACTCAAGATTTGATTGGGAACTTACTTATGAAGAAATAGATTTTGTTATAGAAGGTACATTAACTATCGAAATAAATGGAAAGACCTTTGTAGCTTATCCAGGAGATGTTTTATTTGTTCCTTCAGGGTCTAAAGTTGTATGGGGATCACCTGATAGAGCAAAGGTATTCTATGCAACATATCCAGCTAATTGGGCAGACCTTTTATAATAAGCTTTGATTAGTATATGAGATTAGGTAAAAGGAGGGGATTAAAAATGGTTAATTTTGATAAAGATTTACGTTCAATACAGGAAGCAAGAGATTTAGCACGTTTAGGAAAAGTAGCAGCTAAGAAAATTGCAACCTTTAATGAAGAGCAAATAGATAAAATATTAAGAAGTATGGTTAAAGTTGCTATAGAACATTCATTAGAATTAGCAAAAATGGCTGTTGATGAAACAGGTTTTGGAAAAGTAGAGGACAAAACCTATAAAAATTACTTAGCATCAACCATTTTATATGATTCTATCAAAGAGCTTAAAACTATTGGAATTATAAACGAAGATAAAGCAAAGAAAATAATCGAAATAGCAGAACCAGTTGGATTAGTAATGGGAATAGTTCCATCAACTAATCCAACATCAACTACAATTTTTAAATCTATGATATCAATAAAATCTCGTAATGCAATAGTGTTTTCACCACATCCTTCAGCAGCAGCTTGCACAATTAGAGCAGCTAAGTTAATGTGTGAAGCAGCAGTAGCAGCAGGTGCACCTGAAGATATTATAGGATGTATTTCTATGCCAACTTTAGCTTCAACTAATGAATTAATGAAGTCAAAGGAAGTAGATATCATAATTGCAACAGGTGGTCCAGGTATGGTAAAAGCAGCTTATAGTGCTGGAAAGCCTGCACTAGGAGTTGGAGCTGGAAATTCACCTGCATATATAGAAAGAACAGCTAAGGTAGAGCAGGCTGTTAAAAATATAATAGCTAGTAAAACATTTGATAATGGAACAATCTGTGCTTCGGAGCAATCAATAATATGTGAAGAATGCAATAGAGAGGCTGTTATATCTGAATTTAAAAAACAAGGTGGATACTTTATGACAGAAGATGAAACTAGGAAGGTTTGTAATTTATTGTTCAAAAATGGACATAGTATGAATGCCAAATTTGTAGGAAGATCTCCTAAAGTTATTGCTGAGGCAGCAGGATTTAGTATCCCAGATGGTATCAAAGTTTTAATTGGGGAACAAAAAGGAGTAGGAGAAAAGTATCCTTTATCATACGAGAAACTTACAACAGTTTTAGCATTCTATACAGTTAAGAATTGGCTAGAAGCTTGTGATCTAAGCATTGAATTATTACAAAATGGAATAGGGCATACCATGAGTATTCATACAGAGGATAGGGATATTGTAATGGAGTTTACAAGAAAACCTGCAGCTAGAATATTAGTAAATACAGGAGGAAGCCAAGGTGGAACTGGAGCGAGCACAGGATTGATGCCATCCTTTACTTTAGGATGTGGTACTTGGGGTGGAAGTTCTGTATCGGAGAATGTAGGGCCAATGCATCTTATTAATATAAAAAAGGTAGCATATGGACTAAAAGATTGTGAAACACTAGCATCTTCGGATCCGAATTTTAACAGTATTAATAGTAAAATAGAAAGAAATAGTCAAGAGCAATTTATTAAGGCTATTAAAGAAAATATTAATTGTAATGACAATGAAGAATTAATAAAACTAATAAATCAAATCGTTCTCACTATGAAAGGGGAACAGTGAAATGAATAATTACGATGCTATATTAAAACTTTTCTTAGAAGTAGCGCAGAACTCTAAGAGTAATGATATGGCAAATAATAATGAAGAGGTACCAATAGGTGTATCTAATAGACATATACATCTTTGCGAAAAAGATTTGAATGTGCTCTTTGGAGATGAGTACAAATTATTTAAAATAAAGGATTTATCTCAACCAGGTCAATATGCTTGTAATGAAACTTTGACTATATGTGGACCAAAAGGAGCAATTGAAAAGGTAAGGATTCTTGGACCACTAAGGCATAAAACACAAGTTGAAGTATTGTTAGGAGATTGTTTTAAGTTAGGAATTTCTCCAAAAGCAAGATTATCAGGAGAGTTAAATAATACACCAGGTATTACTTTAATAGGACCTAAAGGATCTGTCCAAATAAGTGAAGGCACTATAGTAGCCCAAAGACACATTCACATGTCATTTAAGGATGCAGAAAAATTTGGTGTTCATGATGGTCAAGTTGTATCTATAGAGTTTAATAATATACGAGGTGGAGTATATAATAATGTGATAGTTCGTGCTACTGAAAAATCGGTACTTGAATGTCATATTGATATAGAGGAAGCAAATGCAATGTGCATTAATAGTAAGTCGAAAGTAAGAATAATTAAGTAATTAAAAAATATAAATATAATAAAATTTTGGAGGGTAAATTTATGAAGTATGATGCATTAGGAATGATTGAAACAAAAGGACTTGTAGGATCAATAGAGGCAGCAGATGCTATGGTAAAAGCTGCAAATGTTTATCTAATTGGAAAGGAATATATAGGTGGGGGACTTGTAACTGTAATGGTTAGAGGAGATGTTGGAGCTGTTAAAGCAGCAACAGATGCTGGTGCAGCTGCAGCTCAAAGAGTTGGGGAACTAGTTTCAGTTCACGTAATTCCAAGACCACACTCAGAAGTTGAAGGAATTCTTCCATCAACTAAAGCTATTGAATAGTTAAATTAAGTTATACTGTGAAATAAGGTATAATGATCAAAAAATCATTATACCTTATTTTAATTTTTGAAGTGTATAATAAATAGTTAATGGTAATTCTCTATTACAACCTATTTAAATATCTCTTTTTATATTTAACTTTAGCTATATCCGTAATATCTTGCAAAACTATAAAGTTAGTAACTCCACCAACAACACCAACTATAGGTAAACCTTGTATAAATTTTGATGTTAGCATATAGGCCGAAATTTTACTTGAAGTATCAAGTAGTATTTCTTCAATATCATAATTACAAATCATATTATTATCTATTTCATTAGCCATCATATCTAATTTATTAAAATAAGATAGTCTTTCTTCACCTTTTGTAACAGCTGAACTAATTAAAGTTAAGATGTAGACTCTTTCATTTGCTGATGAATAATCAAAGCCGTAGCTTAAACTAATTTCATATATTGATTTTAATATTACTGCAATATAAATTGGAATATCAGGTAACCCAATGCCTAAAACGCCAAGTCCACCACCTTCTAAAACAGTTATAGATTTATTTATAAGTGTTTTTTTACCTGCGGATTTATCTATCTTCTTTAAGTTCTTTTTTGTTGGATATTTATTAACTGCATAAGCATTAATATCATATTCCATACTTATTTCTTCTTTATTATAAGTTTTTTCTATAATCCCAACACCTTTATCAAAAACTGTTTTAAATCCTTTTTGAAATGCTACTTCAAGAGTGGATATTAATTTATCAGGTATTTTATATTCTATTTTTTCCTTAATAGGTAAGAGTTTAGTTTTTATGTAATTATCCTTAGGTTCTTTTAAAAGCTTAGCTTCTTTTTTCTCTATTAGTTTCATTTGCTTATTTATTAAATTATTAATTTTGCGTTCTTTACTCATAAAAATATCTCCAGAATTTATTCTATAAAAGAATTATATCATAAGAGAAATAGTAAATATAAAAAATGCAATTATTTTATAAGTTGTTGTACTTTTTTATAATTATATTAAGGCTATCCAAGTATAAATAAAAAAGTTTTTTTTAATGTCCAATTATGATAAAGTGATAATACAATTATTTTTTCTATAGTTATTTTTATGAAAGAATTGAATAGTTGAAATTAATAGAGATTAGAATAATTTAAGTATTAACTAAAATTATTAAGTTTAAGATTTTAGTATAATTATGATTTTAAAAAGAGGGAGTAATAGATGAAGTTATTAATGTTATGGTGTATTATGTAAATAGTATTAATTTGTATAATTATAAATTATAGATTAAATACTCTAAAAAGATCGAACAATTTAGAAACGAGTAAGTATACGTTCATAAGTATACTAGCCAGTCTATTTTTAGTAGATACTTTTTTGAGATTTTTATTAATTGGTGATTATTTGATTGTATCTATTATTTTATTATTAATTCTAATTTGTATATTTATTAAAGAAGGATTAGTAAGAATTTTAATTACAACATTATATTCTTTTAAATTTTATATGTTATCAATAATTTTAGTTTGTACATTAAATAAGCTTTTTTTGGGTGAAGCTCCATTTATGGACATGTTAGAGGTAGGTAAAGTTAATTATATAGGTATAATAATAAATATCATATTATCAATAGGTATTTATTTAGCTTTTGAATATTTAAATTCTAAACAAATATCATTAGAAAGCTTTGAAATTAAATTTGGAATATTTAATAATACTAAGTTAAATATGATTGTAAAATTATCTCTTTA